>CAMGGT010000216.1 GCA_946055715.1 uncultured Clostridia bacterium
TGTCTCCCTTCGGGATGATGATGGTCACCGTGTCGGAGGGGCGGATCTCGCCCCAGGTCAGGCGGTCTGCCTTTTCGGGGTTTTCGGCCACGGCGGCCACTTTTTGCAGGGGAAGTTTTGTGCTGTCACAGTAGAATCTTCCGCACATATCGTTTTGTTTCTCCTTTGTTTTCTGTCGCCCTCGGCAGAGCGGGTCTGCACGGCGCTTACCCGATGCGGCTCTTGGGCAGAACGGCGGGGTGGCGCACACGGCATTTTGTTTTTTCATTGGTCAGTATATCGGCAGGGAGCAGGGCATGGGCACCGAAGCGGTCTGTCATGTCATCCATGACCTCTTCCAGACGGCCGAGGCGGTCGCTTGCCATATAGTCGCCAAAGCAGTCCAGTTGTTTTTCGGGGGTGGCCCTGACCAGGCGCAGACCGCGCACCGCCACGGCGCGAACGGGCTTTTCCCAGCGATAGTGGCGGCAGAACAGAGCATAGGCCGCCTCTGTAAGGGTTCTGCGACTGCGGGTCGGCTCGGACAGAGGGGCCATATACTGTCTGCTTTTCAGTTCCGCATCCTTTATGTCTATCTGAATGCCGGTGGCCAGCAGTCCTTCTTTTGCCAGCCGATGCCCGACCTCCTGTGCAAGCTCCAGCATCACTCCGCGCACTTCTTCACCGGTTGCAAGGTCTGCATTGCAGGTGATGCCGTGACTGACAGATTGCAGGGGCATCACCTCGTCTGCCCGCATCACGCGGGCGGTGTCCAGGCCGTTGGCATACCGCCACAGTTGCCCGCCGCAGACCCCCAGCAGGCGAAGCACCAGCGCCTCGTCTGTGTTGGCCAGTTCTCCTATGGTAGAGATGTCCATGCGGGCCAGGCGCTTTACCGTGGAGGGGCCCGCATACAAAAGAGAGCCCACGGGCAGCGGCCACACGATCCGGCGGAAGTTGTCCGGCGAGATGACGGTGACAGCATCCGGCTTTTTTAAGTCAGAGCCGAGTTTGGCAAACACTTTGTTAAAGGAAACGCCCACGCTCACCGTCAGCCCCAGTTCCTGTTTGACGGTCTGCCGGATCTCGTGCGCGATGTGTTCCGGGGGGCCGAAGAGATCCCGGCTGTCGGAGACGTCGATCCAGCATTCATCCAGGCCAAACGGCTCCACCAGATCGGAATACCGGGCGTAGATCTTCCGCACAAGAGACGAAAATTTCAGGTAAGCGTCATAGTGGGGCAGGGTAAGTATCAGGCCGGGGCAGGCGCGCTTTGCCTCCCATACGGTCATGCCCGTTCTGACGCCGGCGCGCTTGGCCTTCTCGGATTTTGCAAGCACGATGCCGTGGCGGTCCTCCGGGGCACCGCAGACGGCCATTGCCTCCCCCTCATACTCCGGGTGCAGCACCGTCTCCACCGAGGCAAAAAAGGCGTTCAGGTCGCTGTGCAGGATGGCACGCGTCATGGTTGGGCACGCCGCACCGAAAACCAGGTGCCGCTTTCGGCTTCATAATAGAGGCATTTTTCGATGCCGGAGATCACCACGCTGTATTCCAGAGGGGCGATGCAGGCAATGCCCGGCGGACGGTGCCGCCGCACGGCCAGCACGCGGTCGATCTCATAGGTTCCCTCGCCGCAGAAAACGCGGATGGGGGTCAGGCGTCCGTCGGGAGAAAAGCGCGCTTCCACGGCGAGCGGCACTCTGCATACGGTGGGTGTCATAGGTCTTTGATCACCTTCAGCGCCACCCCCTGCACCACACAGTCGGGCAGGTAGATGTCCGGCATGGTGCGGTTCTCGGGGTGCAGGCGCACACAGTGATGCTCCGGTTCGGGAAAATAGCGTTTGAGGGTGGTTTCTTCTCCCGCCAGCACAACGGCAATGTCGCCGCGCCGTGCGTAGCTCTGGCGGCGCACAAGCACCAGGTCTCCGTCATCGATGCCTGCCTCGATCATGGACTCTCCCTTCGCCCGCAGCAAGAAGCATTCGCCCCCTCCGACAAGTGCGGTGGGCAGGCGGTAGTAGGCCTCGATGTTCTCTTCGGCATAGCAGGGAAGGCCGCAGGCGATCTCGCCCACCAGCGCCACGGGCGTGGTTTCCGTGTGCAGTTTGTTCAGCGCGGGCGTGGTCATGCGGCCGTGGCGGTCCCGCTCCAACTCTCCCGCCTCGCCTAAGGCAGACAGGTACCGCTGTACGGTGGCACGGGGGATGCCCGTCTGCGCCGAGACAGTGCGGACGCTGGGCATCTCTCCCTCCGCCTCCGAAAGGCGGCGCACCGCGTCACGGATGGCAGAAAGTGTGGTCTCGTTCTTGCTTCTCATCCTCCGTTGCTCCTTTTTGTTTTATATGGGACGGGTGTCTCATTTACGATCCCATTATAAACGATGTGTCTCGGTTTGTCAATCCCATAGCAAAAAAATTTTGGGGCAATCTTCGGAATTTTTGGGAAATTTTCCGCAAAGCAACGGTTGCAAAGGAAAAGGGGATATGATACAATCAATAAATAAATAAATAATGAAGAAGATAACGTGCCTGCTTCGCACTTTTTGCGGGCGGCACGGGAGGAACACCATGACGGTATTGCAACGCTTTTTGCGGTATGTCTCCTTTGACACCACATCCGATCCCCACGCACCCAAAGAAAAATATCCCAGCACAGACAAGCAGTTGGTTTTGCTCCGCTGTCTGCGGGATGAACTGAAAGAGATGGGTCTGCAGGCGGAAATGGACGCATACGGATATGTCACCGCCACACTGCCCGGCAACTGCCCGCAGGCCCCGGTCATCTGCTATATCGCCCATGTGGACACCTCACCCGCCGTCAGCGGCACGGGCGTATCCCCCCGCGTCATCCGTTACGAAGGCGGCGACATCCGGCTTGACGAGGCGGGAGAGCATCGCATTGCCGCCTCCGATAACCCGGAGCTGGCCCATTATGTCGGGCAGGAACTGATCGTCACCGACGGCAAGACCCTCCTGGGTGCGGACGACAAGGCGGGCGTGGCCGAGATCATGAGCATGCTTTCCCATTTTGTCGCTCATCCCGAACTGCCCCACGGCAC
>CAMGGT010000217.1 GCA_946055715.1 uncultured Clostridia bacterium
GTTCTTGCTGCGACAGGCCCCTCCACCACATAATATAATGAACAAGGGGCTGTTGCGCTTGCAACAGCCCCATGCTTACAGATATTTGCGGATCTTTTCAATTGCACCCCTTTCCAGCCGCGAGACCTGCGCCTGCGATAGCATGGAAATGCAAGGGTTCTTACTGCGACAGGCCCCTTCACCACATAATATAATGAACAAGGGGCTGTTGCGCTTGCAACAGCCCCTGTTTACAGATATTTGCGGATCTTTTCAATTGCGCCCTTTTCCAGCCGCGAGACCTGCGCTTGCGAGATGCCGATCTCGCGCGCGATCTCCATTTGGGTGCGGCCGCGATAGAACCGCATACAGATGATGTTGCGCTCGCGCTCGCCCAGGCGGGTCAGCGCCTCTTTGAGGGCAATGTTTTCGATCCACACCTCGTCGCAGTTGTCCGGGTCTTTCAGTTGGTCGATGACATACATGGTGTCCTCGCCCCCGTCATTGTAGACAGAGTCAAACAGAGACACCGGTTCCACAATGGCCTCCATCGCCGCCGAAACGGCAGAGCAGGGTTCTTCCAGCGCGCGGGCGATCTCCTCCACGGTCGGCTCCCGCTCACTTTTGCGGGAAAGCTGTTCCCGCGCCTGCAAAGCGCGGTAGGCCATGTCGCGCGTGGAACGGCTGACCCGTATGGCGTTGTTGTCCCGCAGATACCGCCGCACCTCCCCCACGATCATGGGGACGGCATAGGTGGAGAATTTGACATCCAGGTCCGTGTTAAAATGGTCAATGGCCTTCATCAGGCCGATGCATCCCACCTGAAAAAGATCGTCCATGCAGTCTCCTCTTGACGAAAACCGTTGAATGATGGACAGCACCAACCGAAGGTTGCCGCAGATGAGTTCCTGCCGCGCCTGCTTGTCTCCCTCTTTCACACGGAGCAGCAGGCGGCGTTTTTCCTCGTCGGAAAGCACCGTCAGCTGGGACGTGTTCACACCGCAGATGGTCACTTTTCCCGTGTGCATAACACTCCTTTGTCGGGGCAGATCCCCGCACAGAAAGTATTGCCATGCACGGCAGGTTTTTAACCCGAAGGGCAACTGGTAATTTTTGCGGGTCGCCTCGCGCGGATGAAGCAAGAAAGGGCATGCCCGCAAATACCTAACCGCCGCTGTGCGCTTGCCGTCAGACCGGTGGCAGTGCCATGTGCGCCGCATTTGCATCCGCTTTTTCGCCCCCGCCCCGCCCGCACATCTGCCGCCGCTCTTTTGCCCGTGTGCGAAAAACGGGGGCTTGGTTTTGGCCGCATTCCTCCGCCGGACGGGGGCAGACCGTCATTTCCGCCCCATGTGCTTGACGGCGGGGCGCATTTGTGCTACAATATACGGGTCTGCATGGAGCAACGGGGCCATCCGCGACCCTCTGCCGCACGCCCGCCGGGCTTTGGCCGTACCTGCGCCATACAGCGACATCGGCCGCCGAAACGGCGACCGCGGAGGCAAGCATGACACCAAGAGCATATCCCGCACTCACCGTCACCGAAAAGGCAGAGCGCGCCCTGCGCGGCGGCCACCCGTGGGTCTACGGTGAGGAAGTGACCGCCCGCGAGCCCGTGCCCCGAAGCGGGGACATTGTGGATGTCTTCAGCCGCAAGGGGCGGTATCTGGGCACCGGTTTTTATAACGCCGTGTCCAAGATCGCCGTGCGCCTGCTTTCCCGCTGTGCCAACGACCGCTTTGACGAGCCATTCTGGCGGCGCAAGGTCGCCTGGGCGGTGGCCTATCGGCGCACCGTCATGGGGACGGATGACTTTGCCTGTTGCCGTCTGATCTTCGGCGAGGCAGACGGCTTTCCGGGGCTGACGGCAGACCTGTTTGGGGATGTGCTGGTCACGGAGGTGCTGTGCTTCGGCATGGAACAGGTCAAGGCCACGGTGTATGCCGCCCTGCGGGACGAGTTGCAGAAGTGTGGTGTTTGTCTGCGGGTGATCTATGAAAGAAGTGACTCTCCCCTGCGAAAAAAGGAGGGGTTGGAGCCGTTTTGCGGCTTTTTCGATGCAGACGGGCTGCAAACTTCCGACAGCGGAGAGGTAGACATCACCGAAAACGGCATTGTCTACACCGTCAATTACATCACGGGGCAAAAGACGGGGTTCTTTCTGGACCAGAAATACAACCGTCTTGCCGCCGCGCGCCTTGCCGCCGGGCGGTATGTGCTGGACTGCTTTACCCACACGGGTTCCTTTGCCCTCAATGCCGCCCGCGCGGGCGCGGCGCATGTCACGGCGGTGGACATATCCGCGCAGGCCGTGGCCATGGCAGAGCAAAACGCCCGCCGCAACGGCCTGGAGGCGCGCATGGATTTCCGCGAAGCGGATGTGTTTGACCTGCTCTCCGACCTTTTTACACGCGGCAATTCTCCCTATGACTACATCATTCTTGACCCGCCCGCCTTTACCAAAAGCAACGCCACCCTCAAGGCCGCCTATCGCGGCTATAAGGAGATCAACCTCAAGGCCATGAAGCTGTTGCCACGCGGCGGCTATCTGGCCACCTGCTCCTGCTCTCACTTTATGACGGATGAACTGTTTTGCCGCATGCTGGCGGAGGCCGCCGCAGACGCGGGCGTATCCCTGCGGCAGATCGAGGGGCGGCAGCAGGCGCCCGACCACCCCATCCTGTGGGGCGTACCCGAAACGGACTATCTGAAATTCTACCTGTTTCAGGTTGTATAATAGAAAGCCAAAAAACAACATCCCAACAAAACGGAACAGGCGGTCTGTCTGCCCCGGTCTGCCCGGCATCTGCCGGCACCTCCGGGCGGCGCATCCCGCGTGCTTCCCCGACAAACAAAAAACAGGCCCTCTTTTTTTGCCTTGGCAAAAAAGAGGCCGGGAGGTCGTATGTCCAAAAAAGACACCGCAACGCAACCGCAATTTCCCAACAAAAGAAAGCCCTTTTTTACCTGCATCAAGGCATTCCTTCGCCTCATCCGCCCCAAGACCGAGGTGCTTGACTTAAACGAAGGCAAGGCCACCCCCGGCATTTTTCTTTCC
>CAMGGT010000218.1 GCA_946055715.1 uncultured Clostridia bacterium
CAAATAACGACTCGCAACACCCCACTTTTCAACCCTGCCTTCATGCGACAGCCCCCACACGGTCTCCCTTCCCCCGTTGGCCATCAGGCCGTCTCAAAAGTGAAGCTCAGGAGGATCACGCCGCCGTCGGTGGTGACGCGGCTCAGATTTTTGGCGCCGATCAGCCGCATCAGGTCCTGTGCATTGGCCATGATCAAACTGTCTTCGCAGTGCAGGGTGATGACCTCGATGCCCGCCTCATGGGCGGCCTTGACCGTTGCAAAAAGCTCGCTTACGGTGGTGATGTTGCGGTCATAGCCCGGCGCGGAGGAGACCAGGTCAAACCAACTGAAGCCGGAGGTGGCGATCTCGGCGGTATAGCGCAGGTCGGCTTCCAGCCGCTCGTTTTCATAGTGGCCGGCCTCGATGAGGTCGGCTTCGTTCATGAACAGATAACTCATGTTGACGAAGCCGAGCTCGCCGCTTTCGGAGTAGGCCCAGGTGGCGTCCACACCGTACCACACGCCGTCGATCTCGATCTTGTTCCAGGCGTGGCCGGAGGACGGGTTGGCGCGGTCCTGCAGGCCGGTGACTTCTTCACAGCGGATGCCTTCGATCTGGCAAAGCAGGCGCATACCGCTGCCGAAGCCGTCGCAGACTGCCAGACGATCGATCAGCGCGCCGTAGACGGTGTAGGCGCGGTATTTGGCACCGTCTGCCGTGCCGGCGGCCGTGTAATCATAGGTGACATTCAGCGCCAGCCAGCTGTAAATGGCGGCGACCTTTTCGTATGCGGTCATGTCGTCGGAGATGATGTCGCGCAGGATCTCGCAAGCCCTGTCATAGACCTCTTTTGCCTGTTGAGAGAGGGCGGTGTCCGAAAAGACGGGCTTGCAACCGTAGGGCAACCGCTCCAGCTCATACAGGGTACGCACCTCGACCGTGGCGGTACAATTGTTGATGGCAAAGCCGTCAAAGTCCTGCGCGCGGGCAGGTGTGTCGATGAGCAACCCCTGCAGATCCGGCGCGGGGTCGCGCACGGTGTGCGTGCTCTTTTCGCTGTTGAAGCCGGATTTATAGGTGAATCCGACGCCCCGCACGCCCGTTCCCTCCTGGAACATCACGCCGTATTGCGGGGTCATGGGCAAACTGATGACGGTCAGCGCCCGCCCGACCTGCGTGGTGGTGCTGTCAAGCGAGGTGCAAAGCGCCGCCATCTCGCCCGCCACCCAGAAGTAGTATGTTTCCGTCTTTTCGGCGTCGGCCGCCGTGCAGTCCTCCACACCCTTCACCAGCGCGAGGTATTGCAGCAGCATCTCAAACTCTTCGGTCGTGTCGGGCACGAAGTCAAATGTGCGGCCGCCGTAGGTGATATGCTGTTCATAGTAGGTGCGGGACTCTGCCGTCCAGCCCTCGGTGGTGCAGGTAGCGGAGCCGCCGCCCGCGCAGGTGACGGTGAGGGTGTGTGTGACCGACTTGTCATAGCCGCCGATCACATCCCCGTCTGCGCACACAACGGCGGGGCCGTCGTCCAGCGAGTAGGTGTGGGTGCCGCCGCAAGTGCAGGCAAAGTGCAGCTCCACATCGGGGTAGCAGGCGGCGTCATACTCCACATACAGGTCGGTGGGGGTGCGGCTGTCTGTCACCGTGACATACAGGTACACATCACCCTCCGCGGTGGTGACAAGATAGGTATAAGTGCCGGAGGCCAGCCCCTGCAGATAGTCGGGCAGGAGGGTGAGCTTTTTATCCTGTTCCGCCAGAGTGTATCCGGCTGTGGTCAGCCCGCCACCGCGCACCTCCGTGACAGCCGCCGTCAGGGTGGCGGCCACGCCGCCTCCGGTCTTTTTATCATAGGTAAAGGCAGCATCCTCGATATACTTTGCGACAAACGCCATACTGCCCGGCCCCGGCACAAACCGCAAAACGGGCGAGACAGAAACATCGGCACCGTTGAGCGTCCAGCCCACAAAGCGCAGATTGCCCACTTTGCCCGGCGCGATGAGGATGATCTCTTCACCGGAGGTGCGGTAGGAGATATGCACCGAGTCGTCAGAGGCCGAATAGGTCAGATTGAGGGGCAGCGGTTCCCAGCAAGCAGTATAGGTGCGGTTGCCGGTGCTGCCCTTTTCAACGGTCACATTGTCTGTGGGTTCCGACAGACCCGTGCCGGTCCACCCCGCGAAGGTATAGCCGTCGCGATCGGGCCGTTGCAGGGTGAAGGTCTCCGATTCTACCGTATAGGTCTCGGGGTTGCCGGTCATCTCCCCCTCGCCCAGCTCGTAGGTGATGGTGTAGGTCTTGACCTGCCAATGCGCGGTGAGCGTGAGGTTGCCTTCCATCCCCTCGGGAATGGTGATGCCCTTGGTGGGTTCGGTGACGCCTTCACCCGTCCAGCCCGCAAAGTCATACCCCTCTTTTTCGGGTGCTTGCAGGGTGATCGGTAGAGTTTTGGCCGTATAAACGGTGGGGTTTTTGCCGTTTTGACCCGCATTGATATAGGTAATGGACCAACCGCCCGGCTCATTGCCCGAGGTGGAGGCGGGTGTCGTGGCCGCCTGAGCGGTCGTCACCTTGGGAAGGAACAAGTCAAGAATGCTGCAGGCGCACAGGAGCATACACAGCCCCGCAAGCAGGCACAGCAACAGCGGAATCAGCAGGCGGCGTTTCATAGAGCTTCCTTTCTCCCGGGCACACCGGGCAAGCGCATACGGCGCATGGCCGCAGAGCAGGATCGTTTTATTCGTATGTGTCCGATGATATGAATTATACCATATAAGCAGGCAAAAGTCAATCCGCAGACACGGATCGGCCGTACATTCGCGATTGCCCCAACGCTCGGACACATAATAGAATTTATGGAATTGATTACAAGGCGGTGGAGGCCTTTTTGAAAAAAGGCCCTCCCCCACACCCCCTCTCAAAAACTTTTTGTGAAGAGTATGTATTAATTTTTCCGGCAAAGACCTTCGACATTGCAAAAAGCAAAAGAAAGCCGCAGAGCAACAGTGCAAATCCCTTTGGTCGATTTCTGCCGCAAGCCAAAAACC
>CAMGGT010000219.1 GCA_946055715.1 uncultured Clostridia bacterium
GCGACAGCCCGTGTTCTGCCCTGATTTGCTGTATTCTTTGCCCCAGTGTCATGGTACACCTCCTTTGCGTTTGATACAATGATACATTTTTCGCGCCGGAATGTCTACCAACCGGGCATGGATATTTGTCACGCAGAGCGTGACAGACGACCGTCAGATCAGCACGCCGTTTAAGTGGTCGACCTCGTGCTGGATGATCTGCGCCGTAAAGCCGACATAGGTTTTGGTGCGCGGCTGCATGTCCGCGGTCTCAAAGCGGACGATGATGCGCCTGTACCGCTTGCATTTGCGTGGGCCGCCGAGCAGAGAGAGACAACCTTCCTCGGTGTCGTAGGCACCCTCTTTTTTGACAATTTCGGGGTTGAACATCACCGTGTAGGTCGGTGTGGTGTCGCTTTCGTCCAAAAAAGCAATGATGCGCTTGCGCACACCGATCATGTTTGCGGCCATGCCCACACAGGCGGCTTTGTGCGCGGTCAGTGTGTCCAGCAGGTCCTGCGCCGCGGGCAGGTCTTCTTTGGTTGCCCGCTCTGACTTGCCCGCAAGAAAGACCGGGTCGTGTACCGGTTCTTTTATCATAAAAACAACCCTTTATTCGATTCGTTTTCGTCGGCTTTCGTCTGCCGCCAATGGTTCAGTTTGGGCAACTCTGCCTCAAAATACGCCCGTGCCTGCTCCGGGGGGAACCGACTCATTTGCGCCATACACATCCGTGATTTTCTGCAAAATAACTTCATCTGCCGGGCAAAACCGATAGTTCGGAATTTCCTTTGGTGTGATCCACTTGATGTCGTTATGCTCCAGCATCTGTGGCAGGCCGTCGGCGATGGTCGCGCAAAACAGCGTCAGATGAACGGTCAGGTCGGGGTATTCGTGTACGACCTCCATAAACGGCGCGTCGACAGCCACGGTGACAGCCAACTCTTCCCTGCACTCGCGGACAAGCGCCTGCTCTTTGCTCTCTCCCGGCTCGACCTTGCCGCCGACAAACTCCCATAGCAGCCCCCGCGCCTTGTGGGCGGGGCGTTGGCAAATCATGAATCTGTTTTTGTCCCATATCAGGGCGGCGACGACTTCGGTCATATTGAATGCTCCGTTTATGTGTTTTTGCCTGTCTGCGCGCCGACCGGAGGGCGTTGGGCTGTTTGCCCCGCTCTGCCACCGATAGGCATCCGCGGCTTCGGCGGGTGCGGTGCGGTTTATGTGGCGTTACCGCTTTGAGATCAGCGCGGGTCCGCTTCGGGCGTGGCAGGGGCGACCTGCCCGGCATCTCGTGCGCTCTGTTTGTTCCGATACATCAGCGCATCTGCCCTTTTCAGCAATTCATCAAGCGAAATGCCCGGGTAGTCGGCGGCGCTGACCGCGCCGTAAGAAACGCTCAGATGGTTCACATACTTACCTGACCAGCGGTCGACCGCCCTCTCAAAAGCGACGAGTTTTGTTTCAACAGTCGCCTTGTCGGCATCCATGATGACCAGGAACTCATCGCCGCCCATGCGGAAGCATTCGGACGAATTGCCGAACACCTCTCTGATGCATTGTGCGGTGCCGGTAATGATCTCGTCTCCGGCGGCATGGCCGATGCAGTCGTTGACATCTTTGAGGCCATCGGTGTCCATGAAGACCAACGTCAGCGTAGGCGGTATGTCGGTGCGGTTCTGTTCGCAAAAGCTGCCATAGGCATAACGGCTCCCCAGCCCTGTCATCATATCGGTGTGTGCCAGTTCTTTGTACCTGATATTGCGGTTGGCCTCATCTATGGCGTGGAACAGACTGTATACGCCGACGAAAAGAATGTAGATCAGCAGTGCAAGCAACGAAAACACCAGCCCGGAAGAGGAGGCCTGCGCATAGAACAAAATCAGATCCACAAGCACCCCGACGGCCAATATCAACGGCAGTCTTCTCTCAAAGGAGCTTCTGTCTGCAGAGGGGAATTTGATCCGATCAAAGAGGATATTGCCAAGCACCACAAGAATGCCGGCGATGACCATCATGTGAATGATGACCATGCCTTCGCGCAGTTCGGCAATGCCAAAGAGCTGAAGCGACAGCTGAACGACCGCCACCAAAGCATCAAGCGCGCAAAACGCATGCAGAATACGACGGCTGATGGGGTTAATCTGTACCGCAATGGACCTGATGAGGGGGATGACCCCGAACATCAGCATGGTGACAGACAAAAAGAACAGCAGCACCGAATCACCGGGGAACACCAAAGGGGTAAAACGCGTATCGCTGAGACGCCAGACACCGAGCATCACGGAGAACACGCCAAGGTCGCCCAACCCGGGGGCTTTCCATCGGCTGAACCGGCAGAAAACAGACAAAAGAACCAACGCAATGCCCAGAAAAACGGCCGCCATGCCCAGCAGTACCTGCGGCAGATCTTTCATCATTCTGTCGGTGTAGATATCCAGAGGAGAACCCAGCAAAAACTCGACTTCACGGTCTACAAAACTCTTGTATACAGGCGTTATGCGTACGGTGATCTCTTTGCCCGCGTCTTCACGGTACAGCGGCACAAACGACCAGTTACTGCCGACGGTTTTGCTGATCTGACGGTCGCCGGGCATGATACTGTGTACGCTTTCTCCGTCTGCTGTGACTTCCACATACTGATGCACGGTGTAGAAGGCGAGACAGGTGTCATGCGAAAGGGTCTCATTTATGGCAAAGCGGTATTCCGTTACAATGCCCGCGGGGGCGGTGGGGTCGTCTATCTGCTGCTTTACCACATGGTCGATGACGGCATATCCGCTGCTCTCTCTCGTCTGAGAAACCGCAATGCCGCCCAGTGCCAACAGCACGCACAGGAACACGGTAAGGCACACCGCGGCAACAGCCGCGATGATCATCGGTATGCGCCTGTAGTTTGTCTCTTTTTGGCTGAACATAGGAATTTTCGTTCTCCTTGTTTTGACCGTTCTATCTCTTTTGTCCATCCGTCAAAGCCCCGTGCGGATGCATCCGGCACCCTATTGCAAACAAAAGCATGTCCGCAT
>CAMGGT010000220.1 GCA_946055715.1 uncultured Clostridia bacterium
TCAGCCGGAACAGGACAAAAACCGTCAAATACGGCAGAGAAAGGAGTGCGTGCATTGTCTGTAACATCGGATCTGCTCAGAGGCAACACAGACACGATCATTCTGGCCACGCTGGAAGAGGGCGACAATTATGGGTATGAGATCTGCAAGCGCATCACCCGCCTTTCACATGGGGAACTGGTGCTCAAAGAAGCCACGCTGTACTGCGCCTTCAAACGCCTGACAGAAGCGCGTCTGATCGTTTCATACTGGGGCGGAGAGGGCGCAGGTGCCCGTCGCCGCTACTATAAGCTGACCGCCGAAGGGGCGGCCACCCTGCACAGGCAACGGCAGGAGTGGCTGGCCGCCTCTGCCGTGCTGAACAAGCTCATTCTGGGAAAGGAAGGATCCGCAAATGAATGACCCGAAAACAAACGACCGCTACCGTGCGCTGGACGCATTTCTGGACAGGGCCTTTGCCCACACGCCCAACACCATGGAAGCAAATGAGATCAAACTGGATATCTCTGCCAACCTTCGCCAGCAGTATGACGAACTGTTGGCTTCCGGGATGAGCGAGGAAGCGGCGCTGGCCGCCACCTGCGACAGCTTGGGAGACACCACGGAACTGTTCGGAGACAGCGCGGCCTTTGCCGCTTCCCGCACGGAAAACAACGCAGGCAGAGAAAGAGAAGCCGCAAGCGGCGTAGCACAGCCGGGGCAGAAGGCGGCAGGCAACGGCGCGGCCGCTTTCCCCGCGCGGGAGAAGAACGCGGCAGACAGCGCCCTTTCCTTTTCCGAGCGAAGCAACAGAGAGCCAGCTCGCCGTTCCCTGATTGCCGCAGGGGTCCTGCTGTGTGCGCTATGTTGGATGCCCACCGCCATTCTGGCCGTTCTGGGGGCGAGCGGCGGCTGGATTGCCGCTCCGCTGTTTTTGGCGGCGGCCTGCGGGGTGTTCTGCTTCGTCTATTCCGCCGCGCTTCGCTGTGCGGATGTGGCAGGCGCCCGCCGTCGCTATGGCTTCATCGGGCTTGGCGTTGCCTGCGAGGTCGCCTGTGTGATGCCCGTGCTGTTTCTGCCCGGCGGCGTCGGCGTGGCCATGATGTTTGTGCTCATTGCCGTGGGCGTGGTGCTGATCGTGACGGGCGGTATGCATCGCCTTTCAGATCAAAACAGCCAAAATCACGGCCAACCCCCTGCCGACAAGACAGAAAAACAGGACAAAATCCCAAAGAAACCCACATTTGTCCGCAGTCGTGTGCTGTGGCTTTCGGCCGTGGGCATTTACCTGTTGCTCTCGCTTCTCACCGGGGCATGGCATGTGACATGGCTGGTCTTCCCCTTGGCGGCGGTTGTGGCCGTGGGGCTGGACGCGTGGCGCGACCTGCGCGCGCAAGACAACGATAAGCGCTGACCCAAGCGGGCAGACCACCGCAAACAGCCGCTTGCCCCGCGCAAACCCCATCAAATGAAAGACCGCAAATTTCCCAATGAATATGTATCATCTCTATCGGTAAGATTCATGAAGACAAGGAGACAAAAACAATGGCAAATCCCTTGAAAATAACGCTTGTCGTCTGCATCGTCGTGGCCGTTGTGCTTGTGGCCGCGCTGGTGGCAGGCATCATTCTGGACAGCAAAGGTCTGCTTCCGTTTGGCTCCGCCAACAGAAAGGCCTACTGCGGCACCGACGATTATACCGTGGGCGGCGGCGAGGTCCCCACAGACGGGATCACCCGCCTGGACATCGGCTGGGTGCGGGGCGAGGTCGTGGTGTCCGTTGACCCCGCCGCCACCGCCATCACCTTTTCCGAGACGGGCACCACCGACAAGCATACCCTGTGCTACCAAAACAAGGACGGTGTGCTCTCCCTGCGGTATACCCAAAACCGCTTGCCCGTGTTCAACACCGCACTCGTGCCCAAAAAAACGCTGACCGTCACCATCCCCGCCGAGTTTGTGTCGGGCGAGATGGTTCTCCACAGCATGGCGGCAGACCTGTCGCTTGAGGGCGTACATCTCCGCACGCTCACGCTCGACAAGGCATCCGGCGATGCCACCCTGCGTTCCTGCGGAATCGACGCGGCTTGCAGGATCGACTCTGCTTCCGGTCGCATGGAGTTTGACAATACCACGGTGGGCGCGACCCTGCGCGTGGAGTCTGCCTCGGGCGGTATCTGCATCAAAGACTGCGCCATTGCAAGCGACTGCAGCATAGAGTCGGCATCCGGCAACATCGAAATGCTACGCACATCCGTTGGCGGCAACTGCGAGATCGAAAAAGCCTCCGGCACCGCTACCTTCCAAACGCTGCATGTGACGGGCGATCTGGAAGTGGAGTCGGCTTCCGGCAAACTCGACGGCGCGGATCTCAGTGCCCGCAACATCACGGTGAACTCTGCCAGCGGCGGCGTCTCCTTCTCCGACACCGTCTGCGTCATTCTGTCGCTTGAGTGTACTTCCGGCGGCATCTCCTTCTCCGGCCAAGCGCAAACCGTCCGACAGGATACGACATCCGGCAGTGCGGAATATCGCTTCACCGTCGCCCCCGCCACCATCGACATCGAGAGCGTATCCGGCGATGTCACCCTGCATCTGCCCACAGGCACGGGGGTTGAGGCAGACTATTCCGGCACCTCCGGCCATCTTCTCTCTAATGTAGAAGGGGCGGTGCACGGCAACTATTGCCACATCGAACCCGCGGCAGAGGGAACAAGCTGCACCATCCGCGCAGAGTCCACCTCCGGCAATCTCACCATCCGCCTGCAGTAAGCCGAAAGGGCAGGGCATGGCGGGTACCCCAAAAGCCCCTATGTGATGTGGTGGAGCCATTTTTGAAAAAAGGCCTTCCCCCACGCCCCCTCTCAAAAACTTCTTGTGAAGAGTATTGATAAATACCCCCGGCAAAACCCTTCGGCGTGGCAAAAAGCAAAAGATAGTCGCAGTGCCGCGCGGGAGGATGATATCCTCCCCTACTACGGTGTAACAATTAAAACTTTATTCTTCGTGGCC
>CAMGGT010000221.1 GCA_946055715.1 uncultured Clostridia bacterium
CCCCAGAATGTCGCCGTTGCCGTACCCCAGCAAATTGAAGTAGGCGTGGCAGGTCATGGACACGGGGGTGGCTTTGTCGGCCTCGGCCTCATAGGTAAGCAGCAGCGTGCTTTCACGCAGGGCATAGGTCACCCGCGCCTGCACATTGCCGGGGTAGCCCTCTTCGCCGTCAGGCGAGCGGAGCGTCAGCGTCAGCGTGTCTTGCTCCATGCGGGCGATTTGCCACAGCTTGCGGTTCCAGCCGTTGACCCCGCCGTGCAGTTGGTTCTGCCCCTCATTGCGGGAGAGCTGCCACGCCTGCCCGTCCCATTCATAGTGGGCATCGCGGATGCGGTTGCAGATGCGCCCGATGATGGCCCCCTGATAGCTGGTATCTGCCAGATAATCGGTCACGCTGTCAAAGCCGGCTACAATGTCCGTTCCCCCCACCACAAAGCGGCGGATGATGCCTCCAAGGGTCAGTATTTCCACCTCCGCGCGGTCTGTGCGAAGGGTGCAGGCCGTCACTTCCCGGCCGTCCGGCATCAGGCCGAACCCTTCTGTTTGCTTGTGCGTCATGCTGTTCCTCTTTTCTTTGCGCGGTACTCCGGCGCATCTGTTTCTCTTCCATTATATCAGAAACCGCCGTTCTGTCAACCGTGCATCGGCGATTTTCACCCGAAAGCCGAGAAACGCCTCAAAAAGAAAAAATACGGCCAAAAAGCCGTCGGAAACGCCGTTCCGTCTGCAAAAGAGTGTTGCAAAAGAAGAGAGGGTGTGCTATAATATATAATATAAAATATTAGAAAATAATGAGGGACGGGGCTGCCACGCCCGTTTCGTTCAGACAAAAGGAGAGACACATCATGTGTGGAATTGTGGGATTCACCGGGCTGCAGGCGGCGGCGCCGATGTTGCTGGAAGGGTTGAAGCGGCTGGAATACAGAGGGTATGACTCTGCGGGCATCGCGGTTTTCGGCGACGGAAAGATCCGCACGGAGCGTGCCACCGGCCGACTGGAAAACCTCTGCATCCAGACCCAAGACGGCACGGCTGTGCCCGGCGCGTGCGGCATCGGCCACACGAGATGGGCGACCCACGGCGCACCGACAGAGTATAACGCCCACCCCCATCTTTCAAACGACGGGAAGTTTGCCGTGGTGCACAACGGCATCATCGAAAACTATGCCGCCCTGCGGGAAGAGCTGATGGCACACGGCTATGTGTTCCAAAGCGAAACAGACACCGAGGTGGTGGCACACCTGTTGGAAATGTACTATCACGGCGACCTCAAAAGCGCGGTGATGAAGACCGTCTCCCGCCTGGAGGGCTCCTGGGCGCTGGGCATTCTGTGCGCCGACTATCCCGACAGACTGGTGGCCGTGCGGTATGCCAGCCCCCTTATCCTGGGCATCGGTGTGGAAGAGAATTACTTTGCCTCGGATGTGACCGCCCTCATCGGGCACACCCGAAATGTGGTCTATCTGGAAGACGGGGAGTTTGCCGAGCTTTCGCCCGGCAAGATCACCGTCTATGACTGTGTCGGTGCCGAGTGCAAAAAGACGCCCGTGCGGGTCAACTGGTCGATGGAAGCGGCAGAAAAGGGCGGCTATGACCACTTTATGCTCAAAGAGATTATGGAACAGCCCCGCGCCCTGAAGGCGGCCATCGAGCCGCGCATCAAAGGCGGCCGCGTGGTGCCGGACGGCATTGAAATGCCCCAGCAGTGGCTGGAGGGCATCAGCCGCATCGTCATCACCGCCTGCGGCTCTGCCTACCATGCCGGGTGCGTCGGCCGCTATGTCATCGAACAGCTCTGCCGCGTGCCGGTGCAGGTAGAAGTGGCAAGTGAACTGCGCTATCGCAACCCCATCATTGACGAGCATGTGCTGGTCATCGTCATCTCCCAGTCGGGCGAGACGGCAGACACCATTGCCGCCATGAAGGAGTGCAAGGCCAGGGGCGCGCGCACCCTCGCCATTGTCAACGTGGTGAACAGCACCATTGCCAAACTGGCAGACGATGTGATGTATACCTGGGCGGGGCCGGAGATCGCCGTCGCCACCACCAAGGGGTATACCACGCAGGTGGCTGTGCTGACCATGCTTGCCGTCTACCTCGCAGACCGACTGGGCCGCATTGACGAGGCAGAATATCAGAAGCTGGTGGCGGGCATTTCCGCTCTGCCGGAACGTTGCCAGCGCTCCATCGACCTCAACCCCCACATGGACCGTCTCGCCCGCAAATACCACCGCCACAACGCCCTGTTCTTCATCGGGCGCAACCTGGATTATGCGGTGTGCCTGGAAGCGTCGCTGAAACTTAAAGAAATCAGCTATCTGCACAGCGAGGCCTATGCAGCGGGCGAGCTGAAGCACGGCACCATTGCCCTCATCGAAGAGGGCAGACCGGTGGTGGCTCTGTGCTGTCACGATGCCCTCTTTGACAAGATGATGGCCAACATCAAGGAGGTCAAAGCCCGCGGGGCGCAGGTCATGGGGGTAGCCATCGAAGGCGACCGCCGCATCCTGGCCGAGGCAGATGATGTGGTGTTTGTGCCTGCGGCAGACCCGATGCTGTTGCCCATTTCGGAGGTTATTCCCATGCAGTTGTTTGCCTACTATGTGGCAAAAGAAAACGGCTGTGACATCGACAAACCCAAAAACCTGGCCAAATCCGTCACCGTGGAGTGACTTTGATCGTCGGTTTTTCTCCAAAAAAGGGGCTGTCGCGAGTGCATTTTCGCATTTGCAACAGCCCCTGTTTCTTTTGAAATAGCACACCTCATCCACCAAAGTGCAACCGCCGTGGACGATTGCCCGGTGATATTCGCCTTCGGCGAGTGATATTTGCCGCTGTCGGCAAGTGATATACCTGCGGTGTGAAATTTCGCCTGACGGCGAAGTGAAGATTAGTTTTGGGTTAAAAAATGCCCGCCGTTTGGCCTTTCTACCGTAGGGGCGGATTCCATATCCGCCCGCTGACGGCTATCTGAATGGCTCCCTCC
>CAMGGT010000222.1 GCA_946055715.1 uncultured Clostridia bacterium
CGCTTAATTAAACCCCTGCGGTGAGGTGGCAAAAGAACGATTACAGTTGATACAAACCCGATTTTCAAGTGAAACTATTGAAGAATCTGTCATGATATCGAACCACATACATGCAATGATATTTTTGCACGAAATGGCGGGAGGAGCAAGCCCCTCCCCTACCTTGAAATAAAACAAAACCGAAGCGGCGGGAGGATGCTATCCTCCCCTGCGAGAAAAAGGCGAAATGGCGGGCGGATATGGAATCTGCCCCTACTAAGACAAGACGATACAAGGTCATGCAACAACGCAAAGGTGCTCTGCGGTATACCCTCGCCTGTCACCACACAACGGAGGAAACATGTACAAAGCCATTCTCTTTGACCTGGACGGAACCCTGCTGCCCATGAACCAGGAAACATTCACGGCGGCTTATTTTGCGGCGCTGTCCGAAAACTTTTCTGCCCTCGGATATGCCCCCAAGACCCTGCTTGGCGGCGTGCGAAAAGGCCTTGAAGCCATGGTAAACAACCGCGGCGACCAAACGAATGAGGCCGTCTTCTGGCAGGCCTTTTCCGGCTATGCGGGCGAGCAGATCCTCTCGGACAAAGCGCGTTTTGATGCGTTTTATGAGACAGAGTTCGATGGCCTTTGCCGTATTTGTGGCAAAAACGAAGCAGCCGGCCCCACCATCAAAGCCCTGAAAGCCCGGGGCTACCGTCTGGTGCTGGCCTCCAACCCCGTCTTCCCCGCTGTGGCGCAAAAGGCGCGGATGCGCTGGGCGGGGGTCGACCCCGCGGATTTTGAGTGGATCACCGCTTATGAAAACGCGCACTATTGCAAGCCGAATGTCCTCTACTACCGCGAGATCGCCACCGCCCTTGCCCTTTCGCCCGAAGACTGCCTGATGGTGGGCAACGATGTGCGGGAGGATATGGTGGCGGCCGAGATCGGTATGGGTGTGTTTCTGATGCCGGAATTTTTGCTCAATCGAGACAAAAAAAGTATAAACCCCTACCCTCGCGGCTCTTTTTCGCAACTGACTGCCTTTATTGAAAAAAGTGCCGAGGGATGCGGACAAGCACCCAAGCAGAACGGAGGTAGCATATGAAATTCATCAAACGAGTGTTCAGCAAAACGCTGGTGATCTTTCTTCTGTGTCTTTTGCAATTGGCGCTGATCGTTACCACGGCCTATCGGCTGGATATTTTCCCTGTTGTGCGGCTGATCAGCATTGCTCTCACCTTGCCGGTCTTTCTGGTGATCGTCAACAAGAAAGAATGCCCGGAATTCAAGCTGCCGTGGCTGGTGCTGCTGTTTTTGTTGCCGGTCTTCACGGTGATGGCCTACCTGCTGTTTGCCAACCCGAAGATGAGAAAAAAGGACCAGCGACGCCTCCTGGCCATTCAGGCACAGACACGCCGGCACACCGACCGCAACCGGCCGGACATCGAAGAAGCACTGGGGGAAAACGCAGGCATCGGCCGCTATCTGGAAGCGCATAACCAACTGCACGGGCATGTCGGCAGTCGCGTCACCTACTATCGGGTGGGGGAAGAGTGCTGGGTCGACCTGCTCTCCGAGCTGGAAAAGGCCGAAAAGTACATCTTCATGGAGTATTTCATCATCGAAGAAGGGCAGATGTGGGACAGCATCCATGAGATCCTCGTCCGCAAGGCAAGTCAGGGGGTGGAAGTGCGTCTTATCTATGACGACATCGGCAGCGTAGGCACGGTGAAAGGTGGCTTTGACAAAGAACTGCGCAAAGAGGGCATCGACTGCCTCAGATTCAACCCCTTCCGTCCCATCATATCCGGTGTGTACAACAACCGCGACCACCGCAAGATCACGGTCATCGACGGAAAGGTGGGCTTCACCGGCGGCATCAACCTGGGGGATGAGTACATCAACCGGGATGATCGCCTCGGCCATTGGAAAGACACCGCCATCCGCATTGAGGGCTCCGCGGTTGACAATCTGCTGGCGCTCTTTTTAGGCGTGTTCGATATGATGGCCAAAAAGCCCCCACAGGACTACGACACCTACTTTGCAGAGCAACATACCTGCTTTGCCGACGGTGGCTATGTGCATCCCTTCGGGGACGGCCCCAAACCCGTGTATAACGAGCAGATCGGCGAAAACAACTACATCAACCTCATCAATGCCGCCAAGCACTATTGCTACATCACCACCCCGTACCTCATTTTGGATCACAACCTGACCTGCGCCCTGCGCAACGCGGCCTACCGCGGTGTGGATGTGCGCATCATCACCCCCCATATTCCCGACAAAAAAACCATCTTTGCCATGACCCGTTCCAACTATCCCCACCTGTTGGCGGCGGGCGTGCGCATCTATGAATACACACCAGGATTCGTGCATGCAAAGATGCTGCTTGCCGACGACCAAATGGCCTTTGTGGGCACCATCAACCTCGATTACCGCAGTCTGGTGCATCACTATGAGTGCGGGGCTGTGCTGTACGGCACCCCGTGCCTGGCCGACATCAAACAGGACTTTGAGCAGACGCTGGCGCGCTCCGAAGAAATAACTGCTGAGAACTTCAGGATGGGAAAATTTGAGGCGTTGAAATGCGCCGTGTTCAATCTCTTCTCGCCCATGCTCTGATGCTGTCTTCTGTCTGCTCTTGAGGATGCATGGTATTGCCATGCGTAATCTTTTCTCACTTGTGCGATGCATGATGTCATCCCCTGCCATGCATCCCCGTGGGCTCTCTGCGCCGACATGTGACTGAAGGAGAGGGCGGGTGTTTCAATGGCTCTCTCCGGAATGGGAGCAAGGCGCTGTTGCTTCGCACCGGCGCCCCGCACCACAGGGGTGCCTGAAGGAGAGCGCGGCAGTTTCACTTAACACATTGCCTGTGTCGATGGGCGATGGCAAAGAGTTGGTACCAAACAATGCACAAATTTTTGCTTCTCGTCCCGACGGCTCCTTCCACCGCTTCGCGGTCCCCCTCCCTCCCGGAGGGAGGCAGAATAATA
>CAMGGT010000223.1 GCA_946055715.1 uncultured Clostridia bacterium
TAGCCTTCTGATAAGCGCTATCAGTCAAAAGAAGTTTAGGTCGGGTTGCAAACTCAAGTTTTGTAATTGAACGACGGAAATTCAAAGTTGTGGCCTGAAGGTGGAAAAAAAGATATGAAATTCCACCAAAAACAGGAAACAAAAGCACGAGGACAATCCAAGTGAGTTTGAAACCGGCTTTTTCGCGGATACCCATAATGTGAAGTACAACAAGAAAACTGAGCAAGCGAAGAATTGCACCGACCCATTCAGAAAGCTTTGTAGTACTGAGTATCAGATAAAAAAAGACTGCTACCTGCAAAAGTATCAAAAGTATGACAAGGAGACGATTAACAAAATGCTGAAACTTCTGTGTTCTGTTTTTCACCAGAAACTCCTTATTTTTTCATCAAATCCAAAAGACTTACAGAATCAAGATATCCTGATATAAGAGAATCCAGTTTTTCCCACATAGGCAAGGTTCTGCACTCACTTTTGCGTTCACACTCAACCGTTGCTGAAGCACAGTCAAGGCAGGAAACAGGAGCCAAAGTTCCTTCTGTCAATCGCAATATTTCGCCAACCTTGTAGTCCTGAGGAGGACGTTTCAGCTTGTATCCGCCACCTTTTCCGTGGACACCATCAACAAAACCATTTTTGGAAAGAAGCGTCATTATCGATTCGATGTATTTTTGAGAAATATTCTGTCGTTCAGCGATTTCTTTCAATGGGATTCTTTCGGTGGCAGAATGTTCGGCCATATCGACAAGCACCCTTAGAGCATACCGACCTTTCGTAGAAACAATCATAATCACTCCAAATAAAAATTCGATATACCTATTATATCACAAGGTTGTTTTTTTTCAAATATCACATGCAGTGTTCGCATTCACCTTCGCAGTGAAGGAACTGGCTCTTATCGTATTCGATTCCGTTTTTGTCGTAGTATAGATCTGCTTTGACGGAGTGGACTTTGCTGACATCCCCTGGTTCCGCCTGAACATCCACATTGCCGGCCATACCGACACGGAAGCAGACCCCGCCGCCTGCATCGTGGTGTATGAAAACAACGAGGAATACAGCGCCGTCACGCCCTATGCCATCTCGGGGGAGGAATACGCCGGTGAATGAAAATGAGATCGTTTGCTTTTCTCCGCCGCTCAACCGCCGCGGAAAAGCAGCCATCCTCGCCGCCGCGCTGGGACTGCTGATCCCGCTCGGCCTGCGCTTCTCCGGCCTTATGCCCCGCCTGTTGTGGGAGGGGCTGGCGTTTGCCTTCGGGTGCGTGTTTCTGTGGATGTCGCTGCGCTATCTGTTTGTGCGCTACCGCTATGAGATCGCCGAGGCCGAAAACGGCAAAGAATACCTGTATGTCACCTCCACGCAGGGGCGTCGCGCCACCCAATTGGCACGTCTGCCGCTATGCTGCCTGTGTACCGTCTCTTTTGTCACCCCGTCGGAAGAAAAAGCGGCCAAAAAGAACGGCAAGCAGACCGCCCCCCTGCACCGCTATCACGCGCAACTCTTTCCGGAACGGCTGCTCTCCCTCATCTTTGACAGCGAAGGCGAGATCATCCGTGTACAACTGGATGCAGACGAGGCGTTTGCCGCCGCCCTGAGAGCGCGTCTGCCCCTTTCGGAGGGGTAAGCGGCAGTCACCGACGGCAATGCGACCGCGCGACCACTACCCGACGAAAAACAAAGCAAGCAAAACGCCGAAAAAACGGCGAATTGATATGAAAAGGGAAGGGAAAAAACAAGATGCCTGCCTACACATTGCTTTCCATCGGCAACAGCTTCACACAGGATCCCCAGCGTTATCTGCACGAGATGGCTGCCCTGCGAGGCGTGTCGCTTACCTGCGTCAATCTGGTCATCGGCGGCTGTTCGTTTGAACGCCACTATCGCAACATGCTCTCGGATGAACCGCGTTACGGGCTGGAGATCAACGGCTGTCCCACCGGCTTTTCCGTCTCGCTTTCCCAGGCGCTTGCCGCCAACTGCTATGACTTTGTGACCATCCAGCAGGCAAGCCATTTCAGCTTTACCCCGGACACCTACTATCCCTATATCGACCGCCTGGCAGAGCATGTCCGCCGCGCACAGCCCAAGGCAAAGCTGACCCTCCAATGCACCTGGGGCTATGAGGAAGGCAGCGACCGCCTGCACAGCATGGGGTTTGAGACGGCAGAGCAGATGTATCTGGCTGTGTGCCGCGCTTATCGCACCGCCGCCGAGTCCGTCAAAGCCGACCTGCTGCTGCCCTCCGGCCCCGCCATGCATACCCTTGCCGGCATGGGCCTTCCTGTCCACCGCGACACCTTCCACGCCAACCTCGGTTATGGGCGGTATCTGCTCGCTCTTGTCTGGCAGGGCGTGCTCTGCGGGCTGGACCCGAAAGAAGACACCTTCTCGCGCTTCGATGTCCCTGTGACCCCACAGCAGGCAGAAGCAGCGCGTACCGCTGCCGCCTCGGCCGTGTCTTTCTATCTGCAAAACAAAGCGGCCGGCCGCCCCTATGCCTTCTTTGCCGACCCTGCCGAAGGGCAATAAACCGCCACCGGATAAACTCCGATTTAACGCAAAAACGAACTCCCCCTGCGGCAGAATTGTCCATTCTGCCGCAGGGGGAGTTTTGTATGATGCCCGCTTTTCTGCGGGCATCATTTGTCATTTTGGGGATACCATCTGCCTTTTCAGAGGGGGTGTCCGGCACAGACAGATAAAAACACAGTTGCGTCAACTGCGCTCCCAGTAGTAAACAAAGTAAGTCGATGTCAGATAGGCAGCCGCAATTTCCGGGTCGCTGACATCTACCGTTTGGCTGTTACGCATGTCAGGATATTTTGAAAATATCCATCCGTTTGTATTCTCGAAGTTGATGCTTTTAAGTGCGGAACAACCCTCAAACGCAGAACTACCAATGCTTGTCACACTGTCGGGGATGGTGATGCTTGCAAGTGAGGAACAATCCTCGAACGCAT
>CAMGGT010000224.1 GCA_946055715.1 uncultured Clostridia bacterium
CCGTGGGATCGATCTCCCGCTTGATGGCATTCTGCAGGGCGGCTTCCACTTTGACGAGCATATAGTCTTTGGAAATTCCCTTTTCCTGCTCCAGAGCGTCCAGCGCGTTGAAAAATTCCTGATTCATGATCTGCATTCCCTTTCTTTCGCTCAATCGAAATATACCGTTTTGATTTTGGAGACGGCAGAACGCTCCACCTCCACCTCACCCGCAGGGGTGCGGAGACGGATGATGCCGTCATGATAGTCTGCAAGTTCGCCTTTGAGAGTGCGCGAACCGTTCAGGGGGGCAAAGAGCTTTGCCTCGCACACCTCGCCAATGGAGGCCAGCAGGTGCGCATCGGTGCGCAACTGGCGCTCGATGCCGGGGGAAGAGACATCCAGATGGTAGGCATCTTCAATGGGGTCTGCCTCGTCCAGCAGAGGGTCGATGGCGCGGTGGACCGCCTCGCAGTCCTCAATGGTGATGCCCTCCGGCTTGTCGATGGTGACCTCCAGGTGCCAGTCGGCCCCCTCTTTTGCATAGGTGACATCCCAAAGCGTGTAGCCCATGGATGTGACCGTGGGGCGGATCAGCTCTGTGACCAGCCCGGCAATGTTCTCTTTTGCCATTGCGGTGTTCCTCCTGCCATGCCGGACTTTGCCGGACATAAAACGGAGAGTGGGTCGCCCCACTCTCACACTCCATCATAGTATTCTGCATGTATTATAACATACTTTTTGAAAATTGCAATACTCTTGGTCAAATATTTTGCAAAAAAGGCCATCATTTCTTCACAAAAACGAAAAAAGACGATCAAAAGCCACCGTTGACCTTTTGGGGATGAACGCTTCCGTCCGGCGGGAGATGGCCGCAGATGATGCGCGGCAGTCCGACAAACGGCCCCAACGGTGTTACGTCCTTCGCCGAAAAGAAGGGCGGGGCCTTCTGCGGCAGACAGCGGTCAGCGGTCTGCTTCAAAGACCGCCGCATCCATAAAGTAGCCGATGATGTCGCGGCGTTTGACAATGCCGATGTAACAGCCGCGGTCATCCACCACCGGCACAAAGTTGTGCTGGCGGGCGCGGTTGAGCAGTTCTGTCAGCGGCCGGTCGTGCCGCACGGGCGGGTTTTCTTCGGCGTGGGGCAACAGGTCGCGCAGATGGTATTTTTCCTGTGCCTCCATGCCGCAGTCGGCGTGGTCGATCATGTGCCAGAGAAAATCGCCCTCGCTCACCGCCCCCACATATTTGCCCTCGCGGTTAATGACGGGGATCACGCGGTAGCCGTGGTGCCGCATTTTTTCCAGCCCCTGGCGGAGGGTATAGTCCTCATACAGATAGGCGGTGCGGCTTTTGGGAAGCAACAATTCCAGAATGTTCATGCGTTCTCCTTGCGGTTTGTGTCAGCCGCACAGCGCCGTCCCGATGACGGTGGCATAGGCGGCATTTTCGGGGATGAGAAAGCGGGTGTCGAACATTTGGGACAGGGTGGGGAATACCTCTTTTGCATAGGGAAGCTGAGAGAGGTTGCCGGTCAGCACAATGTCGCGCACACTTCTGGTGCGAGCGGCAAACAGAGACACCATGGCCACGGTCTCATACACCATGTTGAGCAGTCCCCGCGCAATGTCTGCCTTGGTTGCCAGGTCGCTTACCTTGCCGAAGTTGGCGGCGGTCATCTCCTGCGCCATGTCAGAAAGGGCGCCCCGCTTTGTAAGGTCACGGATGCGCAGGTCGATGCGGTCGAGGTCGCCTTCCTGCGCCATTTCGGAGATGTGTTCCACATCGTCCAGCTTCAACAGCAACCGGGAGAGACCCATCACGGTGCCGCCGCCCACGCCGGTGCCGCCCAGATAGTCCATAGGTCTGCCTTCTTCCGCATAGACGGCGGCGGTGCCGGTGCCCATGCTGACCACCAGCGCGCGCTTCAAGCCCGAAAGATAAAGGCCGCCCAGCCCCACGGCGGTGAACTCGCGCACGGGCTCGCAGGGCAACCCATACAGCTCCTGCCCCGCAAAGGACGAGCCGACGCCCGTGACCATCACTTTTTTGATGTCGCCGATCTTCAGCCCAAATTCGGAGGTGAACTTGCCAAACGCGCCGTACAGGGAAGTGACGGGGTCTGCCGCCTTGACGGTGGCGGGGCGCAGCAGCTTTTTGTCTTCTGTGAAGGCGCAGATCTTTGTGGTGCTGCCGCCGATGTCGATGCCGATGATTACGCTCATGTTATTTACCTCATGTAATTTCACTTTCATTATAGCGGAAAGCAAAGGCAAAATCAAGCCGTGCGCGGATATTTTTGCCCCTGCGGCGCAAAATATCCGTAAGGGAAGATCGGTGGCTTGCCGCCACGATCCCGAAAACACAGGAGGCAGATCATCATGAACGAACACGCGGAAAAAACCGCCGGAAAGCCGGACAGACCCGAGATCCCGCATGTGAGCATCCCCGAGGTACCCCGTCCGGAAAACGCCCCGCAGGAATACCCCGCCCGCACACAGTCGGCAGAACTGGAGCTGCCGCCCAAAGCACCGCCCGAAGCCCAAAACGAGCCCCACATGACCCATAACTTTCACCGCTTTAACTGACGGTTTTCCTCTCTATTTTGCCGTGGGTGCTTGACAAAGCCCCCACGGCGTGCTATGATGTGGCTATTCACACAGAGTAGACAGACAAGCGTATCAGTGTCACCGGGACGGGGAGTTGCCCGGTGAACGAAGAAGGGGTTGTCTTTCTGCCGCGGTCGGACATGTCCGGCAGGGCAGAGGCGGCACCCTCGCGGTTTGTTTGTCGCATCCCGCTGTTTGAGGCATAACTGCCAAAATCCCGCAAAACATACGGGGGTTTTCTCCCGATCTGCCGGATCTGATGGCTCACGGCCGTTTTCTGCATGGGTGAATATTCTTCGTAAGGGGGCATTTTTTTATGAGGGAAAAGAGAATGAATAGACTGACGGAATATTGACAAGA
>CAMGGT010000225.1 GCA_946055715.1 uncultured Clostridia bacterium
CTCCCTCCGGGAGGGAGGGGGACCGCGAAGCGGGGGAAGGAGCCGGCGGGCACAGCAGCAGAGCAAAAATCATTACAACGGGCGGATATGGAATCCGCCCCTACGGAGAAAAGGTCTGCTATCCGCATCAATCAAATCACCGAAAGCGCGGGAAACAACCGATTCGCGGTAGGGGAGGTGCGATGCCATTTGCGACAAATGGCATCGCTCCCCCCGAATACTCGGTCAAATGAAAAACCTGCGATGAGGTTACGAAAGAACGATTACAGTTGATCGAAAACCGATCTCCGCGTGCAACTGCTCCGGATTATTTCATGATGTTGGACCATATATACGCAATGATGTTCTTGCATGAAAAGGCGGGAGGAGCAAGCCGCCCCTACGAAATAAAGCAAAATATCGCGCCGAAGGCGCATCTTTCCGCTTGAGGCAGATCTCACTCTCCGAAGGTGAATTTCATGCTACAACCGCTTTGCGGCGGTTGCTTTCTGCGGAAGAATATGATACAATGAAAAACGAGCGGGGCACCGCCACGCTCGTTGTTTTCAAAGGTCAAAGATGTCCTTTCCCCCCTGTCGCAAAAGGGTGTGGGAGAGGGCAGGGAATGCGGAGAAACATACATGAAGTCACTGCGAGAACTGTATAAGATCGGCCGCGGGCCTTCCAGCTCGCACACCATCGGCCCACAACGCATCGCGGAATATGCTTTGCGGCAGTATGGCCGGCAGGCGTTTCGCGTGGAGCTGTTCGGCTCATTGGCGCTCACGGGCAAAGGCCACGGCACAGACCGCGTGCTAAAAGAAGTACTGGGGCCGGATACCGAGATCGTGTATAACACACAGCAAACAGAGCTGCTTCACCCCAACCAACTCAAGGTGTATGCCGGCGGGCGGGAACTGTTCACGGCGCTGAGCGTAGGCGGCGGCAGCGTCGTCATTGACGGGCAGGTGGATGCCTCGCCGGAGGTCTACCCGGAGGCGAATTTCGCCCACATCGCGGCCTTTGCCGCGGCGCACGGCCTCTCTCTGCCGGGATATGTACGCCACTATGAACCCGACATCTACCCGCACCTTGAGACGGTGTGGCAAACCATGAAGGACAGCGTCACACGCGGCCTTGAAGCAACAGGCACCCTCAACGGCGGGCTTGCTCTGGAGCGCAAGGCAAAAGCGCTTTTCTGCGCCAACACGAAGTTTGAACTGTCGGTCATGAGAGAAAACCGAAAGCTGTCTGCCTATGCGCTGGCCGTGGCCGAAGAGAACGCCGGCAACGGCGTGGTGGTCACCGCACCCACCTGCGGTGCCGCCGGTATCCTGCCCGCCGTGCTGTATTATATGTACAAAGACTGCAATGTGCCCGAGGAAGACATACTGGATGCCCTTGCCACCGCGGGGGTGGTGGGCAATGTGGTCAAACAGAATGCCTCCATCAGCGGCGCGGAATGCGGCTGTCAGGCCGAGGTGGGGGTGGCCTGCGCCATGGCGGCCGCCGCGCTGGCACAGATCTACGGGCTGGATGTCACCGCCATCGAATGTTCGGCCGAGATCGCGCTGGAACACAACCTGGGGCTGACCTGCGACCCGGTACTGGGGCTTGTGCAGATCCCCTGCATCGAGCGCAACGCCATGGCGGCCATCAAGGCGGTCAACGCCGTGATGCTGGCCAAGTCGCTGGAAAGCAAGCACAAGATCTCCTTTGACGAGATCGTGGAAGTCATGTACGAAACGGGCAAAGACATGAACTCCGGCTACCGCGAAACCGCCACCGGCGGCCTGGCCAAGGTCTACCACCGACCGTAAAAAGAATTGCCGCCGAGAGCGACCAATCAGGGTTGCTCTCGGCGGTGGTTTCTTTTATTTCAAAATGATGTGCATTCCAAGCGATGATTTGCTCGGATCTTCGGGCAGTTTCAATACGCTGTCATCAACCAGATCATGAATGGCCATCATTCTCATTGCATACAATTCCATTCTTATGTAATATCCAAGATTGTCATGCAAGACCTTATGACTGTACTTTTTGAAGATCTCTTCCACTTCTTCATACGAGTTTGTCGTGTTTTGAAGCAATCGATCATAGTTCTTGTGTTTTTGGAAAAGCTGATGAATCTTTCTATACTGATCCATCGTCATGACAAGAATATCGGGCATCACACCTCCGTCATCAGATTCATGCGCATATCTGCCATTGATCCTGTTCCACATGCTTTTTTCGATGTCTGTAAAAGAGGTCGTAAGACGGTTGTTCCGAATGCAGTCGCACAGGAACATTGCTTCTTCATATTCCGGTTCTCCGCACTGATCCAATAATGAATAGTCATGATATTTATATGTCCAAAACATATTCTTGTCGTTTCCGCATCCATTTTGTCCCATCACCGTATTTTCGGGAAGATTTGTGATCTCATAACCGACAAATCCCCATGATTCGCCGTTGGCGCGTTTCGACGGTTCATATGTGTTTTGCTCTTTGCCCGTGTTTTCAATCAGATCGTCAATCAGATCGGGAACCAGCCACCAACGGATCGTATTGTCATCGATATGTGCTCCGGCGATACCAAGTTCCCGGATGGATGACAAATTGTCATCGATAAAATCACAGATAAGGCGACTTCTTTCTCCGGCGCCTTTTCTCAATGCATGATAGACCTCTATACGGCAGTCTCTGTCCAGTATGAAGAAATTGGTAATATATTTATCCCCTTGCTTTTCAAGAAGAGTCGCGCGATGCAGGATCTCAACCTCTTCCTCCATATAAGGAAGCGCTATACCCAGTTCGACAGACAATTCTTCGAGCGTTGAGGGATTGTTGCTTGCCTGGAGCAAAATGTTTTTGGGAATGCTTCTTTGCACAACGCTCCACGGCAGTCCACTGGACAGTGAACCGCTTGCCGAAAATGTAATATTTTCGGGTTTATAACTGCGCTTGCCAAATTCTCTTGCCATA
>CAMGGT010000226.1 GCA_946055715.1 uncultured Clostridia bacterium
GCTCTGCCGTTTTGCTTCTGTGAGGGGTGCCCTGCGTCTCGCGATAGCCGAGGGAGATGACCAATGCGAGCTTTTCTCCCCTGTCTACCCTGAACGCGCCGGGCACCTTTCTGTAACTCATGGCTACCCAGCAGGTGTTCAGCCCCATCTGTTGAGCCGTAAGGGCAAGATGCTCGCCCCAATAGCCGCAACGTTCCTCAAAGTCCGGGCTTTTCCTGCCCACCAGCGCGATGTAGTTGGTGACCCCGCTGAATTTTCCGTAATGTGCCATCAGGCAGTCAAAGGCCTTCGGCTCGTCTGTGACCAGTTGTATGTGCAGGCCGCTTTTTTGGTTGCAGGCATGGATCTCCGCTTCAAGGGCAGCCCGCTTTTCCGGCTCGATGGCCTGTTGACGGTATCTGCGCACGCTGTGGCGTGCGGCAATGGCTTGCATCATGTCCATTGTGTGTTTCCTTTCTCTTCTTTGGCGGCGGTGCCGCCGTTTTTTTGCGCCGTGGCTTGCCATTTTGTCCGGTCGCGAGGTGATTTCAACACCTGCCGGATGGCAAAGAATTGCCATCTGTGTGGCAGAAGATCCAGCAGCACCAGCAGGGGGTTGCGGTTGATGCAAAAGGCAAATTTCGGGTGCTTTTTGCGCAGGATCTTCTGCATTTTCCGGGCGATCTTTTCGGGCGGAACGCGCCGTGCCTCCACCTTCTCCACAATGTTTTTGAAGCGTGTGGCATTGCAGGAGTACAGCTTTGTGTTGGCGCAGAACCTGTCCAGCGCGTCGGTGGAAGCGCCCAGCATGCCCGTGTCTACCGCACCGGCGCGCAGAACCGAGACGGAAATGCCCAGCAACTGCAGCTCCATACGAAGTGAATAGGCATATCGGTCAAGCGCGCCTTTTGTCACCGCATAAATGCCGGTAAAGGGCAACGGATCGAGCGTGGCCAGCTCGCTTGTGGTCATGACGATGCGACTGCCCGCTTTCAGCAAAGGCAGAAATGTGCGGTTGACCAGAAACGCGCCGAACAGATTGACCTCAAACGCGCGGGCAAAGTCCGCACGCGTGATCTCTACCAGAGAATCCAGCATGTAGATGCCCGCAAAGTGCAGGATGGCAAAAAGCTCATCCGTTTTCTCTTTTACCTGTTCAAAGGCGCGTGCCACACTCTCCTCGTCTGTGACATCCGCCTGCAGCGGCAGAATGTTCTGCTCTGCTTCCCCTGTCCGCTTGTCCATGGCAAACACAAACCAGCCCTGCCGTGCCAGGCATTCTGCGGTTTTTCTGCCCATGCCGCCGTATGCGCCCGTAATCAGTACAGTTTTCATTTTCGGCTCCCGTTTTGCTTCTTTTTTCTGCTGTATTCTTTGCCCGCACCGCCGAATGCATACTGTCGCCTCCGGCCTTCACAGATGGCTGCGCCCTGCCGCACGGGCATTGTGCCTTTTTATAGCACAAATATAACACAAAAGCCGCGGCATTGCAAGTGCCAGGCACGGCAGAGTGCATGATGCCGAAAATGGCAACCGCCCTCGATTGTCTCTTTTGAATAACTCCTCCCGGCTTGAGTTCCGGAAATTTTTCCATATTTCGACCAAATTTTTGCATTTCTCTTGCAAATCGACAAAAAAGCGACTATAATAGATGTACTACAAGCACAAGATGATGGATTTTGTGCAAAAAGGAACGATTCATGACAATATTCAACCGCAACATCCCCAAAGGCATGCAAGAAAGGATCCAGCGCATCGCCATATCCGACTCACTTCGTCCCAGCAGACTGAGCTTATGGCTGATTGCCCTGCTGGAGTTGTATTTTCTGGTCACATGGTTCATCTTTGACCATACATCGGACTGGAGCGAGTTTCGGTATTTTCTGTGTTATCTGGTTTTGTTTACATTTTCCGGGGTGGCGTTTGTTTTGTCTTATGTGTTTGAAAAGGACAAGCAGAACGGATACAAGAAGATCATGGTTCTGCAAACCATTGCCGCCATTCTGCTGCTGGTATGGGCGACCCTGATCACCATTTTTGACGCCGACCATCACACCGAGTTCTCTTACATCATTTATGCCACCATCGTCGTGATCCTGCCGGCGGTCGTGTATGTCAACCTCACATTGCTCAACCTCATGTATATCATCTGCGATGTGATCCTGATCGTTTTCACTGTCATCATCGGGCCGGACAATCTTGTCAGCACCATCCTCAATTTCGTCGTTTTTTGCATTGTGAGTCTGTGCGCCAGCAATCTCTACAACCGCACCAAGATCGTCTCCATCCGGCGCGAGATCGAACTGCAGAACCATGCCGAAACCGACCATCTGACAGGCCTCTATAACCGCCACCGCCTCAACGAGATCGGCCAGAGCATCCTGGAAGAGAACCGCAAAAACAAAACGGAACTCACCTGCGTGATGATGGATGTGGACAACTTCAAGCCCATCAATGACGAATACGGTCATCTGGTGGGTGACACGGTGCTCAAAAACGCGGCGCAGATCGTCCGCGAAACGGCAGTACAACACGGCGGACTTGCCTTCCGGTACGGCGGCGAAGAATTTTTGTTGCTCTTCTCGGACTTCTCGGGCCATCATGCCCGTCGCGCGGTGGAAGACATCCAGACCCGCCTGAGAGCGGGCATTCCTGACTTTGAGCAGCCGGTGACCATGAGCTTCGGCATCTACACCGCCCGCCCCACCGAAAAAGACAAGATCGAACAGTATTTTGCCGAAGCGGATGACCTGCTGTATTCTTCAAAGAAAAACGGCAAAGACCGCTACACCCTCTTTGAAAAACCCTTCTGATGCCCGGCACACCGGCAAAATATTGCATGAAGGCGCTTTGCTTTTCTTGCAGGTCACCGAAAAACCGCCGCAAAACCACCTGTCAGCCGACTTTTCGCCAAAACGCGAACAACTTTTCCTCATCCCGTGCGCTTTTTTTGCAAAAAGGGGT
>CAMGGT010000227.1 GCA_946055715.1 uncultured Clostridia bacterium
CTCCTTCCACCACTTCGTGGTCCCCCTCCCTCCCGGAGGGAGGCAGAAAAATGCCCACCGGTTTATCTTGTCCTTGTAGGGGAGGATATCATCCTCCCGCCGGACTGTGGTTTTCTTTCTCTCTTTAGTTGTGCCGAAGCAACTTGTATGGGAAATTGATCGATCCTCTTCACAAGAAGTTTTTGAGAGGGGGTGCGGGGGAGGCCTTTTTTCAAAAAGGTCTCCCCCGCATAGGCCTCCCCGCATCGCATCCTATTGATGTTCTTCCAGCCAGCGCATGGCGGTGTAGGCATACACCGCGCAGCCGTTGGCAAGCGCCGCTTCGTCAAACTGCACCATGGGGTGGTGCTGGGGGTAGGCAAAGCCCTTTTCGGGCTGCCCCGCGGCCAACGCCAGCATCACAGAGGGCACTTCTTGGCTGACATAGGCAAAGTCTTCCGAGCCGGCTGCCTTGCTTGCGCCGCCGCGGTTCAAAGCCACCGCCGAAAAGGCCATTTCTTTGCCCAGCAGTTCCGCCGTGTATTGCTCGGCGCAGCGGCAGAGTTGTTCGTTATTTGTAAGGGTGGGGCATCCGGTGCCGAAGGTGACGGTTGCCTGTGCCCGGAAGGAGGCGGCAATGCCGCAGGAGATCTGACGCAGCCGTTCTTTGATATACGAGCGGGTCTGCTCGTCAAAGGTGCGCATACTGCCGCTCAAGGTGGCCGTGTCGGGGATGGCGTTGGCGGCGGTGCCGCCCGTCATTTTCCCAACGGTAAGCACGGCGCGCTCCCCCATGGCCAGCTCTCTTGCAGAGATCTCCTGCAGGGCGATCAGAATATGGGCGGCCGCAGTCAGCGGGTCCACCCCCGTGTTGGGCATGGAGCCGTGGCACCCGGCACCCTGCACGCAGATGTCAAAATAGTCTGCCGCCGGTGCGCTGACGCCGGGGGGAGAGACGATCACCGTGCCGGGGGCAAAGGGCATACCCGCCATCACATGCATCATCAGGGCGGCATCCACATCCGGGTTTTTCAGCAGTCCGGCTTCGATCATGTCGTGCGAGCCCTCAAAGGTCTCCTCTGCGGGCTGAAACATCAGCTTGACGGTGCCCGCGATCTCGTCTTCGTGCGCTTTCAGCAACCCGGCCGCGCCCAGCAGCATGGCGGTGTGCATGTCATGCCCGCAGGCGTGCATGCGGCCGCCCTCACAGCGAAAGGCGACCTGCGCCTCTTCACGGATGGGCAGGGCGTCCATGTCTGCCCGAAGCAAAAAAACCTTGCCCGGCCGCTTGCCGCCGACCTGTGCCACAAGCCCGGCCTTTCCGCAGTCGGCGGGGGCGTAGCCCATGTCGGTCAGCGCCTGCCGCACATAGGCCACCGTGTCTGTGAGGGCAAACCCCACCTCGGCATGGGCGTGCAGATACCGCCTGTGAGAGACAAGGGTCTGTTCCAGTTCTTTTGCTTCCCGCATGAGTGGTTCGGGTGTCATTTTTCTACTCCTTTCAAGGTGCGGCATTGGCCTTCAAGACATCTCACAGCCGAAGTCTGACCGTACTGACAGCCACGGCCGCAAGCCCTGCTGCCCCCAGTGCAAAATCGATCCATTGGGGCAGGCGCAGCAGCGCCGCCACGATGGAGAAGGTAAGCAGGCACAGTGCAAAAATGCCGAAGCGCCGCAGGTGCGCCAGGGCAAACGCCCGCCTGCGCGCCGAACCCGCGGCCGCGGCCTGCTCGAAGTCTGTGCCGTTGAACCAGTAGACGGCCTCTGTTTTGCAGACGGTCAGACAGAGTATGGCCATTCCCATGCCGAGGATATTCACGGTGACGCGCATGGCGTGGTCGGGCAGCCACAGCCCCGCGGCCACGCCCCCGCCCACAAGGCAAGCAAGAAAGGCCGCAAAGAAGATGCGCAGCCCTTTATAACTCTTTTTCAGTTGCATGATGCGGTTCCTTTCGGTTGGCCGGGGCAGTTGGTCACGGCGCGTTCGTCCGTCGGCTGTTGCCGCACACCGCGGGGGCGTGCAGAACATAAACGGGGCATCCGGGCGTCGGGCAGACAGCAAAAAGGCGGTGTGCCGTCTTCTTATCCGGCAAAATCAAAGTCGCAATGGCGCAGAAACTCTCTTGCCATCAGGGTGGCACCCATCTGGTTGGGGTGGACTCTGTCCCATGCCACTCTGGAGGAGTGCTGATAGCGGCAGAAATCCTCATACATCTGCTGGAAGTTGACAAACCGACAGCCGTATTTTGCCGCCAGCCGCTCGCAGATGGCGCCGTATTCGTCCATGCGCTTGCGCATGGGGTCTTCGCGGTTGGGTTCGATGTAGTACGGGGAGAGGAGAAACACCCCCTTCACCCGGTCTTTGACGCGCAGGATCATCTCTTGGATGTTGCGTTCATACTCTTCCGGCAACACCGCGCAGTCCGGCATGCCCGGCAGGTCAAACTGACGCCAGACATCGTTGATGCCGATGCAGACAGACACCCAGTCCGGCTGCAGCGCCACCACATCGCGGTCAAATCTGGCCAGCAGATCACGGCTGGTATTGCCGTCAATGCCGCTGTTGGTGACCCGCAGGTTCAGATGGGGATACCATGCCGCCAGCATGCTTTCGATCACCCGCACATAGCCGTGGCCGAGATTGTCCCGCAGGCCCTCTCCGACGGGCTTGACGCTGCCCATGTCGGTCACGGAATCCCCCGCAAATACGATCCTGTCTCCGTTTGCAAACAGCATTTTGGTTTCTTTGTCCTTTCAAAAACAAAAATGAAGATATTACCGACCCGATACGTCGCGCCGGTCAGCTTACATATCCTTCGCACATCAGCAGTTCCAGGACCCGGGCTTCGCGCTCGATCATCATTTGGTCTTTGGGGCCGTGGGGATGCTCTCTGTTCGTGCGGATGGCCTCTTGCGGCGCGACAAACTCCGGCGTGAAGCCCTCGTCCGATTCATACCCGTC
>CAMGGT010000228.1 GCA_946055715.1 uncultured Clostridia bacterium
TGCACCGGCGAAAAAGTGTATTCACCTATCGCATATTCCGACAGAAAAACCAATCGGCGCGCGGTATGGTAAAGAAGGAGGGCAACATGATATACGTTGACATTCTCTTTCTGACGAATCTGACATTTGATTTCATCTCTCTGTATCTGGCTTCCTGCGTTGCGGGGAGCAGACTGTATATTCCGGGGATGGTCTTTTCGGGCATCCTTGCTGCAGCGTGCGGAACATGGTTGCTTCTGGGGTGTGCGAACCTCGGCATTTTTCTTTTTGTGGCGGTGCTGTCATTCGGCTTGCTCGTCTGGCTGACCTTTCGCCCCGCGTCACTTGGGGCGTTTGCCAAACTGTCTGTGCTGGTGTTTTGCTTCCTGCTGCTTTCGGGGGCGTTTTCTTTCTGGCTTTTGAAGACGGCTGTGAGCATCTGGGGCAATCAGAGCACATCCGGCAATGCAAGAACGCTGACATTTCTTGTGATATCATCCCTTACAGGGCTTCTGCTTTCCCGGACTGCAAAGCGTTGGAAGCGGGCGGTCTCGCAGCAAACGGTCGTGGCAGAGGTCACTGTCGGAGAGAAAAAATGCAGAGTTGAATGTACGGTGGACAGCGGCCATTTTCTCACAGATCCGCTCACCGGCACTCCCGTTTTGTTTTTGCCCGACCATGCCGCAAGCACCTTGATTCCCGATGCCGTATACCGACAGATGAGAAGCGGCGAGGCATCGGTGCCCGAAACGGATGATGGCGTGGTGCTGACGCGGCTACGCCTGATCCCGTTCCATACAGAGAATGGGGATGGCTTGCTTTTGTGCTATCGGGCGGATGAGGCGGTCATCTCCGGCATTTCAAAAAGAGCATATCTGGCACTTCGCAAAGATCGAAAGGAGGCGCGGGGGCTTTGCCCCGCGACAATGCTGCAATGACGATCCGTGAGTTTGCACTGGCACTGCTGGAACGCATCAAGCCCCTGATCGCTCCGGGAGAAAATGGGGTCCATTACATCAACGGGGCAGATGTTTTGCCACAGCCCTTGTCTGCGGAGGAAGAGCAGGAATTGGTGGCGCAGATGAAGGAAGACGAAAGCAAAAAAACAGCGCTGATCGAACACAATCTGCGCCTGGTGGTATACATAGCAAAGAAATTTGAAAACACGGGTGCCGGCATCGAAGAGTTGATCTCTATCGGCACGGTGGGGCTGATGAAAGCCATCAATACCTTCTGCCCCGAAAAGAATATCAAGCTGGCTACCTATGCTTCGCGCTGTATTGAAAACGAGATCCTGATGTACATCCGCAAAACCAGTGTCCAGCGGCGGGAAGTGTCCATAGACGAACCGCTGAACATCGACTGGGACGGCAACGAACTGCTGCTTTCCGACATTTTGGGCAGTGACAGCGACGCGGTCTGCCGCCAACTGGAAGAAGCGGAAGAGAAAGCGGTGCTGCGCGCCGCCGTCAGCCAGCTGAAACCGCGGGAAAAGACCATTATTGAGTTGCGATTCGGGCTGAAGGGCGGACAGGAACTGACGCAAAAACAGGTGGCAGATCTACTGGGCATTTCTCAATCGTATATTTCACGGCTGGAAAAGAAGATCATCGCCCGTATGAAGAGCGAGATCGCCCGCTATATCTGACTGTTTTGCTGAAAAAAACAAAATCATGCAGAAAAGATGAAAAAAACGCTTGCAATTTGAAAAACACTGTGGTATGATAAGGAATGATATGAATACAACGAGAAGAGGTGTGATCATGAAAACTGGAATTCATCCCGAATATAAAGACGCCACCATTAAGTGCGCTTGCGGCGAGACGGTTCAGACCCGTTCCACAAAAGGCGATATGACGGTTGAAATCTGCTCCAAATGCCATCCTTTCTTTACCGGCAAACAGAAGTTCGTGGATGCCGGCGGACGAGTTGATAAATTCAAAAAGCGTCTGGAAAAAGCCGGAAAGTAATGACATGAAAAAAGCGTGCGCCTGCCGATATGGTGGCCGCACGTTTTTTCTTCCCCAAAATGAAAGGAGATTTCCATGACAGAACAAGCACCACCCTTGCAAAAAGCCATTCTTGTCAGCATTGCCGAGTCCGGTGCCGATGTTCCTGCCTGCGAGGCAGGCCTGCGAGAACTGGAACGACTGCTGGACACAGCGGGCGGGGTCTGTTTTGCAAAGGTGATACAGACAAAAGAAAAGTTTGATGCGCGCCTCTGTATCGGTGCCGGAAAAGCTGCCGAGATCAAGGAAATGTGCGCGGCAAACGACATTCATCTGGTCGTTTTTGACTTTGAACTCTCTCCCTCACAGATCCGCAACCTGGAAGATGCCCTGGGCGATGTCGATGTGGTGGATCGCAGCATGCTGATCCTGGACATTTTTGCCCGCCACGCGATGACGGCCGAGGGAAAGCTGCAGGTGGAGATCGCACAGCTCAAATATACCGCCCCCCGCCTGCTTGGAAAAGGTAAACAATTGTCCAGACAAGAGGGGCGCATCGGCACAAGAGGGCCGGGCGAATCCCAACTGGAAACCGACCGCCGACACCTCAAGGCGCGGTTGCTTTCGCTGGAACGCCAGTTGGAGGAAGTGGAAAAGCAGCGCAAAACCATGCGTGCCTCCCGCGACAGAAGCGGGCTGACAAAGGTGGCCATTGTCGGCTATACCAATGCCGGAAAATCCACCCTGCTCAATCGTCTGACGGATGCCGGGGTGCTGTGTGAAGACAAGCTCTTCGCCACGCTTGACGCCACCACCAGGCGTTTTACGCTGCCGGGCGGTGAGACGGTCTTGCTGACAGACACGGTCGGGTTTGTGCGAAAATTGCCGCACCATCTGGTAGAGGCCTTCAAATCCACGCTGGAGGAGGTGTCCTATGCGGACCTGATTTTGGTGGTGGCGGATGCCGGCGACCCGGAGATAGAAGAGCAGCTCTCCGTGACGGCTACGCTGA
>CAMGGT010000229.1 GCA_946055715.1 uncultured Clostridia bacterium
AGAGAAAACACACATGGTCGGCGCCCGAAGATGTGAAATCACAATCTTTGAACTCGACTTCGCACCTGATATTTTCCATTCCGAGGGGTTTGGCGAGTTCCAAAACCATATCGCGGAATTTCACGGAAGCATCGCGGCGCGATTTTGTCAATTTTTGAGCGGCAACGCGTAGCGCGGCAAGCGACAAATCGAGTTGCTTGCGCTTCTCTTCGAGTTCGGCATCGGAATTGTCCACCTCGCCCGCATAATCCAAAAGGCATCCCCCGGATTACCAATTGAATTGACACGCGGAGCGCGTCATCGGCGAGAAAAAGGCAGCCATGCACGCAAGCGCGCATGGCTGCCTTTCGCTGAACCGGCCGCAGGTGCTTTTCGGCACTTGCGGCCATCGTATGCCTTACAGATAGTCCGGCGTGCCTTCGCAGATGGTCGTTTCTGCGTCGGCTTCGGACAGGGGCTGGGGTTTGTAGTCCGGCCGCTTCATGGAGACGACAAGGTTGCCGGTGACATGGCGCGCCTCATAATAGGTGCCGTGTTCGTCTGTGATGCATTCAAAGTCAATGGGGTCTGAGAGGGTGTATTCGTCAATGACGCCGTTGAGGGAGAGCTTCAGGTCATCTTTGCAATAGGTCTCGCCCAGGATGCGCACGGTGGCATCTTTCAGCCCATACAGGCCGATGCGGCGGCGGTAGATGAAGCTGACGGGGGGCAGCTCTCTGGCGGAGAGGATGCCGTCTGTCATGCCGTCCACAAAGAAGCGGCATTCCCTGTGTTCGGCTTTGGAAAACCAATAGGTGGCACAGCCGTTTTCCAGTTTGGTCTCCCCTGCCAGAAAGACGGGCGCGCCAAGGGGCGTGCGCAGCGATGTTTTGACGGTGGTGCTGGGCAGATAGCAGGAGAGCAGCAGGGCGTTATCCGAGCGGGAGTAGATGAGCATGGGCGAGCGTTGCTCCGGTTCTTTGTCGAAGCGGATGGTCCAGCCCAACTCCGCCAGCACTTCAAGGGCAAGCAATTCGCTCGGATAGAAGCGGGTCTCGTCCTGTGGCACAAGCAGGCGCACGCCTTCCACATAGTCGGAAGAGACATCCCCGCGCACCCAGCCGACATTCTGTCGCACGACCGCCAGCGCATAGCGGCCGGTGGAGGCGATCACGCGGGCATTGACCGCCACCGCCGAGATGTTCCCTGCCCCGATGAGGTCGCTGTGGCGGAAAATGCCGCGGTCGCGGCCGCGCACCGTCACGGGCAGTTCTCCCGTGACGCCTTCCGACTCGTTTTTCAGCCCCAGAAGCGCCAGCATCTGCCCGGAGGCATCGGCCGTGGTGCCATAGAACAGCACCTTTCCGCCCGCTTGGGCGTAGGCGATGACAGCCGCTTCAAACGGCGTGCCGGCATCCGGCACGGGCACAAACAAGACCGAGTCGGAAAAGAGGGATTTGTCTGTGCTGATGAAATTGTCGGTGGAGATGACCATCGAAAGCGGAAAGCCGTGGTTGATGGCCCCCCGCACGAACCAGTCGCAGGCAAACATCCGCCGCATTTCGCCGGTGTCGGTGGTGGTGCTGTATTCGCGGAAGGGATACACCCACACAACGGGGGCAGGCGCGTCCGGCTGATCCTTCAATGCCTTCTGAATGTGCGGCAGGGGTTCGTTGACACAGCTTTCGGGCATGTTGCCAAAGGTGTTGTCAATGCTGAGAAAGTTCATGTGGGTAGGGCCGCAGACCTTCCCTGCCCCGTCTATGCGCGCGCAGGCAAGCGGCATATAGATGTCGTGCGGCTGACCCTGATAGCGGTCATACCAGGGGGAATTGACCCACCACGGATCGTGAATGTAGTAGCGGAACAGATATTCGTCCTCCGGCAGATCGGCAATGCGCGACAGATAGCCCATCAGCTCCAGCCCGAAGTCGCCATCCAGTGCCGCCCAGGGAGAGTTGGGCGGGGGCAGAAGGTTAAAGCCGCCGTGGTAAATGTCATACAGCGGCACGCCGTCGCGGGCATAGTCGATGCCCACCGACATATTGGTGCCGCGGCATTCGATGCGGACATCGGGACATTCAGCTCTGAAATACCGCCAGAAAGACAGTACCGCTTCCCTTACCTCGGCGATCTTCTCATGATGGAATTCCTTGCCGTCAAAGACCGTGCCGGTGGTAGACCATGTCTCGCGCCCGAAGCCGAAGCCGTTGGACAGCCACAGAAAGTCAAAGCCCATGTCGGCGAGGAAGACCCGGGACTGCCGGCCGAGAAAGGTGCCCAGCGGCGTCCCCTCCGGGATCCCGTCCGGGAAGGAGGCGTACTTTTCGGTGTCGGCGTGCAAAAGCGCGTCGGCATAGACAAAATTGCTCATGGTCTTGGAACCGGAACAGCATATCTCCGGGTGGCGCACATACTTGAAGCTGGAGTTGGCAAACTCCGGACCCGAATCAAAGGTCTCGCCTACGCGGATGGTGTGGCCCGGCCCCAGCGCCTTCTGCCCTTCCTCTTTGAGAATGGCTATGATGCGACGCAGGGTGCCGTAGGTGATGACCGGCGGGTTGTCGATGTAAAGATAGGAACGGGAATGAAGCCCCTCGCGGTTGGGGTCGCGCGCGGGATACCAGGTAGTGGCGCGCGTATTGGCAGAACCGGCATACCGCCCCCATTCAAGAGCTTCCTCCATATTTCCCTTATAGTCAAGGATCTCAGAGCCATCTGCCGTCCACAGCATGACCGAGACGGTGGGAATATCCCGGATGAGCGAACGCCATTGGTCAAATATCTGCCGGGCGACCGCGCGGATATACTCGTCGGAGGTCTGTTTAAAGGGCTTGAGACTGCACTCAAATGTAATGTTTTTCAGCATGCGATTTCCTTTCTTATTTTGCGTTTTGCGTTGGTTTTTTGGGCTTGTTTTTGGAAGAGCCGTCATATTTTATGCCGACTA
>CAMGGT010000230.1 GCA_946055715.1 uncultured Clostridia bacterium
GGGTACAAAAACGAAAGGGCTGTTGCAATTGCCAAAATGCACCTGCAACAGCCCGCAAACGAAAGGTCAGTTCTGTTTTCGGACGGTCTTATACTCGTCGTAATAGCGATAGTAGGGGCAACCGGAGCGGTTGGAGCGGCTGATGTGATAGGCATACGCATCGTCCTGATCCATACGCTGCGTGCATACATAGGTCTCATAGTCGCTGTCCCAGTCGTAAAACTCGCAGGTCTCGCAGGCAGGGGCTGTGTTTTTCTGTTTCATCCTTCAGTCCTCCTTTTTTTCGGTATATGTGTGGGTGCGGCGGATCGGTTGAAGGTCGTTTGGGACAGAGGCCATCCCGGATGGCGGATACAGCAGATCGATATTCCGTTGCGGCACCGCCCTGCCCCGCCAGGAAAAGGCACCGGTGGCAAATGCGGCATCGTCCCACGCATCCAGCGTGGCACGGTCCAGCCGCTCGATGCGCTCCTCCGAGAAAAAGGGAATGGGCGAGACGGGCAAGCCACCCTGCGGACGGTTGAGGGGGCAGGCGAGCTGACAAGCATCGCACCCCCACACGCTTCCGGCTGTTTTGACGATGGCGGCTTCTTCCGGGGTGTAGGGCGCCTTCTGTTGCGTCAAAGCAGAGAGGCAGGGGCGGCTGTGATCCGAAAGGCAACCGGTGGGGCAGGCGCGGCGGCAGGCGCCGCAATGCAGGCAGTCCGTTTTTTGTGGCGGGCAGATCGGCCCGAAGGCCGTTGGCTCTCTATCGGAGAGGATCTCGCCGATGAACACAAAACTGCCCCAGCGGTGGGTGATGAGCAGGCCGTTATCTCCCAGAACGCCCAGACCTGCGGCAACCGCTGCGCGACGCTCATCCAGGGGAGAGTTGTCGCAGAAGACACGGAAATGCCCCTCGGGACAGACCTGTTGCAAACAGGCGGTCAGGCGCGGAGCCAGTTGTGCGGCAAACAGATGATAGTCCTTTGAGGTGGCATAGGCAGACAGATTTTCACCCCGCCGCACAAAGTACGGCAACACAAAGACCACCGCAGAGGCGGGCACGAAGTCCACGCGGGCACGGCGCAGCTTGTCGGCATTGAAAACGCAGTATTCGGCCGGCACAGGCGCATAGGATTCGATGTGTTCGGCGGCAAAAAAGTTATGCAGCGCTTTTTGAAGCGGCTGTTGCGTCATAGATACACCTCACAAGAAACATCCGACCGCATATGCGGTCAGAGCGGGCTATTAGTACGAAAAAGCAACGCGCAGAGGCGGGGTTTTCTCTCACACGTTGCTTTTTGACTTTCGATATGGGTTATGAGCGGCTGACAGCGTTGGCCAGAGAAAGCACGCCCTCAACCAACAGAAGCACACCCGTGAGGATGAACACCCACGTAACGGTGCCGCCCTGGTTGATGAACAGGCACAGGCCGGCGGCGATGCTGGCGGCGGGCACCGCATAGATGAGCAGGGTGTAGGCCGCTTTGCTTGCCTTGACCTTGGCACGCGCCAGCTCGTAGATCTGTACCAGGCCATAGATGATCAGCAGGGCGGCCAGGATATACAGTGCCGCGCTGACCAGAACCCAGCCGAAGACGATGGCCAGCACGCCGATGACCGCCTTTATGATGGCGGCGGGAATGATGTGGTCGATCAGGTCAACCACCGCAAGCACCAGCAGAACGACGCCGAACACCGTCATTGCGTATTTGATGACATTCTGCTTCAGAACGATGAAGAGAACACCCAACAAAATCGTAAGGATGGCATTGAGGACGGGGGAAAAGTCTCTTTTTACTCTGACTTTGTTTTTCATGAAAGAATCCTTTCTTTTTCACATATGTTTTATCGAAAACCACGGTCAGAAGCGACGCATCACCCCGAAGGCGGGGGAGATGAGGGGGCATGATCCGTGGGGTTTTCTTTTCGGGAAGGATCTTTGGCCTCTTTTGTAAACAAAAGTGAACGTGCATTTTCCGCCGTATAGGCAATAAAAGAAACCAACATCATCACCACGCAAAGGGAGATGAAGACATCAGAGGCGGAAGGGGGAATGTTATACCATACCAGATGCACTACCATCATCAGATACAGCAACACGGTATTCAGTTTGCCGTGCCAGACCGCACTTTTGACCACTTTTGTGCGTTTGACCACGATCAGCGAGAAAACGCCCGTGACCGATTCTTTGACCACCAGCAACACCACCGCACCCAGCATCAGAGGAAAGCGGTTGACAAGACAGGCCAGCATGGCCAGCTGGGTCAGTTTGTCGGCTATGGGGTCAAGCATCTTGCCCAGGTCGCTTACCATGTGAAAGCGGCGGGCAATGAACCCGTCAGCGATATCCGTAAGGCCGGAGGCCAGCAGAATCAGCGCGGTGGCAAGATAGTTCTCTTTGATGACATACAGGCATACAAAAAGGGGGATCAATGCCAACCGCACACAGGTCAGCAGGTTGGGCCATGTCAGTATATCCTGTTTTGTCGGTTCTTGCCAGGAAGGCGCCTTTGCGGTGGATGCGAAGCGCGGCCTTCGCACATTGCCGGATCGGGCAGTGCAGCACTGTCTGCAGTATATACGGATAGGGGGTTCTGTCTGCTTTTCGGCGCGCTGCACACCCCGGATATGCGCTGTATTTCTTTTCATATATATTATAGCCATTCCGTGACGCAAAGTCAAGTCGCTTTCCCGCAAACATGGGCGAAAAACCACATTTTCGGGCGAAATGCTGCACGGTGCGCACACCCGCCCTTGCGTTTGTTTTTTTGAGGAAAGCACTTGCTTTTGCGGCAACAATCATATAAGATAAAGGAGGTAATGGAAAACCCATTATTTCATTATACATTATATGCCGAAAATTTGATTTTATCAGAATACGGAGGGAACAGCATGGTTGCACTGACGCAAAAG
>CAMGGT010000231.1 GCA_946055715.1 uncultured Clostridia bacterium
GCCATCATCTGCTCATACACCTCAATGAGAGCGCGGCGGGTATGGCCGAAGGTGTCAAAGGCACCGCAGCGGATCAGGGATTCCAGCGCGCGTTTGTTCAGTTCCCTGCCCGAGAGTCTGTCCACAAAATTGCCGAAATCCGAATAGGGGCCGTTTTGCCGCTCGGCCACAATGGCTTCTGCCAGCAACTGCCCCACATTTTTGACGGACATCAGCCCAAACCGGACGGCGCCGTCCGAGACCGAAAAAGCAGCCAGACTGCGATTGATGTCCGGGGGCAGGATGGGCACGGGACATTTTGCGGGGTATGAATTCTGCTGGGCATTGAGCAGGGCCGCGGCATAGGCGGCCGGGTAATGCGCCTTCATATAGGCGGTGCGGTAAGAAATGAAGGCATAGGCCGTGGCATGGCTCTTGTTGAAGGCATACCGGGCAAAGGAGGCCATCTCGTCAAACACCTGCCGCGCTGTCTCCTGCGAAATGTCGCGGGCAATGCATCCTTCCGTAAAGCGGTCGCGCTCGGCTTCCAGCACATCCGCCTTCTTTTTGGACATAGCACGCCGCACCAGGTCGGCACGCGCATAGCTGTACCCGCCCATCACGCGGAAGATCTGCATCACCTGCTCCTGATAGACAATGCACCCGTAGGTGTTTGAAAGGATGCTTTCCAGTTGGGGCGTTGCATAGCGGATGGGTTCTTTTCCGTTTTTACGGGCAATGAAGGTGTCAATGGAATCCATAGGGCCGGGGCGGTACAGCGCAATGCAGGCAATGATGTCTTCCAGCCGTTCGGGCTTTAACTGTTGCAGCACCGCCTTGATGCCGGAAGATTCCAACTGAAATACGCCGTCTGTGTGCCCTTCCGACAGCAGGCGAAAGGTGGCGGGGTCGTCAAAGGGCACGCGGGCAAGCGAAAATGAGGGGTCGTCGGCTTTGACGGTCTTCTCTGCCCCGTCCAGCACCGTGAGGTAACGCAGGCCGAGAAAATCGAACTTGACAAGCCCCAGATCGGCGATGGTGTTCATGTCATAGGCGGCCACCGTGGCCTCGCCGCTGGTGGCAAGCGGCACATATTCGCTTACCGGCTTTTCGGTGATGACGATGCCCGCGGCATGGATGGAAACATGGCGCGGCATACCCTCCAGGGCCTTTGCCGTGTCGATCATCTCGGCGATCTCGTCGGACTCTTCATACAGTTGCCGGAAGGCCGGGATGTTCATGGCGTCTGCAATGGTGGCGCCGATCGGGGGGATCAGCCGCACGACCTTGTCTGTGTCGGCATAGGAGATGCCCATCACGCGCCCCACGTCCCGGATGGCTGCCCTTGCCTGCAAGGTGCCGAATGTGATGATCTGCGCCACATGGTCCTCGCCGTATTTGTCTTTGACATACTGAATGACCCGGTCGCGCTTTTCATAGCAGAAATCAATGTCAAAGTCCGGCATGGAAATGCGTTCGGGATTGAGAAAACGCTCAAACAGCAGGTCAAATTTCAGCGAATCGACATCCGTGATGCCAAGGCAGAAGGCCACAAGCGAACCGGCCCCCGAACCTCTGCCGGGGCCGACGGGTATACCGTGCGTTTTGGCATAGCGCACAAAATCCTGCACGATGAGAAAATACTCGTCAAACCCCATTTTGTCGATCACAGACAGTTCATAGTCAAGGCGGCTGCGATAGTCTGCCTCGGCGTATGTGCCGTCAAAAGTGATGTCGCCGTTGGCGATCCGTTTCAGAAAGCCCTTCTCCGTCTCCTCCCGGATCATCTGCCCGTGGGTGCACCCCTGCGGTGCCGCAAAAGTGGGCAGATGAAGTTTGCCGAAGGTGAAATCAAAATGACAGCGCGCGGCGATCTCTGCCGTGCGCGCCACCGCCTCCGCGTCATCCGGGAAGAGGGCATACATTTCGTCTGCCGATTTGAGATAGAACTCGTCCTTTTCAAAGCCGCCGTGGCGTCCGTCTGACACGGAGGTGTTTGTCTGAATGCACATCAGGGTATGCTGCACGCGGGCATCCTGCCTGCGCAGATAATGCACATCGTTTGTGGCCACTAGCGCAATGCCTGTCCGGGCCGAAACGGCATGCAGACCGGCACACACCCGGGCGTCATCTGCCAGGCCGTGGTTCTGCAATTCCAGATAAAAGGCGTCATCGCCGAAAATGCTCTTCATGCGCCGGGCATAGGAGATCGCCTCATCCATGCGCCCCTCTAAGATCATCGAAGGTATATAGCCGGACATACAGGCAGAAAGGGCAATAAGCCCTTCATGATGTTTTTCAAGCAGGGGCAAGTCCACCCGCGGCTTGCCGTAAAAGCCCTCTGTATACCCGATGGATACCAGCTTCATCAGATTGTGATAGCCGGTTTCGTTTTCTGCAAGCAAAACCAGATGATACCCCGAAAGGTCTGCTTTGCCTTCCTTATACAAATGAGAGCGCGGCGCAACATACACTTCACAGCCGATGATGGGAGATATGCCCGCCTCTTTGCAGGCACGCCAAAAGGCCACAGCGCCGTAGAGTACGCCGTGGTCGGTGACGGCAAGCGCGGTCTGCCCGAGAGCCGCGGCGCGCGCGGGCAGCTCGGAAATGCGGCAGGCGCCGTCAAGCAAACTGTATTCGGTATGGGTGTGCAGATGCACAAATGGGCGGCTCATTTTTCCTCCAATATCTGTTCTGCCAGCTCCGCTATGCGTGCCAGCCGGTGGGCAAGCCCCGACTTTGAAAGCGGAGGCGTAAAGGTCAGGGCAAGCGAGGTAAGATCCATTTCCCGGTGGTCCAGGCGCGCCTGCGCCGTTGCCGCCAGGTCGGGCGGGAGAAGAGAGAGTTTTCCGCTGTCACAGAGGCGCTGTATCATCTCCGCCTGCCGGAAAGCGG
>CAMGGT010000232.1 GCA_946055715.1 uncultured Clostridia bacterium
CGACCAGTACGCCTTCAAATACACCACCCTGGACTATACCCGCACCTACACCCAGTTCCGTCGTGATGTGGACGAATTTGCCCGCGCACTTGTGGCCATGGGGGTGAAGGCGGGTACCCATGTGGCCGTCTGGGCCTCCAATGTGCCGCAATGGTACATCGCCTTCTGGGCAACGGTCAAGCTGGGGGCGGTGCTTGTCACGGTAAACACCGCCTACAAAATTCACGAGGCAGAATACCTGCTCAAGCAGTCGGATACCCACACGCTGATCATGACCGAGGGGGCAAAAGATACCCGCTATGGTGACATCATCGCACAGCTTTGCCCCGAACTTTCGCAAAAAAAGCCGGGGGTTCCGCTTCATTCTGCCAAATTGCCTTTTCTGCGCAGGGTCATCACCGTGGGCTTTTCGCAGGCGGGATGCCTGACATGGGAAGAGGCGCTTGCCTTTGCCGAAAAGGTACCCGTGGAGGAAGTGTGGCGCATGGCCGCCCGTGTGACGCCCCATGACGTGTGCAACATGCAGTACACCTCCGGCACCACCGGCTTCCCCAAAGGGGTCATGCTCACCCACCACAACATCGTCAACAACGGCAAGTGCATCGGCGACCGCATGGACCTGTCCACCGCCGACCGCATGATGATCCAGGTGCCCATGTTCCATTGCTTCGGCATGGTGCTGGCCATGACGGCATCCATGACCCATGGTGCGACCCTGCTGCCCTTGCCCTATTTCTCTCCCAAACCGGCTTTGGCCTGCATCCATCATGAGCACATCACGGCCTTCCACGGTGTGCCCACCATGTTCATTGCCCTGCTGGAACACCCCGACTTCCCCAAAACGGACTTTTCTCACATGCGCACCGGCATCATGGCGGGCAGCCCCTGCCCGATCTCCACCATGCGGGATGTTGTGGAAAAGATGCACATGACAGAGATCACCATCGTATACGGCCAGACAGAGGCCTCCCCCGGCTGTACCATGAGCTCCACAGACGACCCCATTGAGGTGCGCGTGGGCACGGTGGGGCGGCCGTTGCCGGAAATTGAATGCAAGATCGTCGACCCCGAGACAGGCGAGGACTGCCCCGATAATGTGACGGGTGAGTTTCTGGCGAGGGGATATAACCTCATGAAGGGCTACTACAAAATGCCCAAAGCCACGGCCTCGGCCATCGACCCCGAGGGGTGGCTGCACACGGGCGACCTGGCCTGCCGCACGCCGGACGGCAACTTCCGCATTACCGGGCGGCTGAAGGACATGATCATCCGCGGCGGCGAAAACATCTATCCCAAGGAGATCGAAGAATTCATCTACACCCATCCCAAGGTCAGCGATGTGCAGGTCATCGGCGTGCCGGACGAGCAGTACGGCGAAGAGATCATGGCCTGCATCATCCTCAAAGAGGGCGAGCAGATGACGCCCGACGAAATGAAGGCCTACATTGCCGCCAACATGGCGCGCCACAAGGTGCCGCGGTATGTGGAGTTTGTCTCTTCCTTCCCCATGAACGCGGCGGGCAAGATCCTCAAATATCAGATGCGGCAGGACGCCATTGCAAAGCTGGGTCTGCAAAAGGCCGCAGGGGTGGTGACCGCCTGATGAAAGACCGTTTTCGCATCATAGACGCCCATTGCCATGTCTACCCCGAAAGGATCGCCGCCCGTGCCGTGGCGGGCACGGATGCCTTCTATGGCCCGCATGCCCTCTTTTCGGGGCGCCACCGTTCAAAGTATGACGGAACGGTGGCTACTCTCCTTTCCGAGGGAGAAAAGGCGGGGGTAGACCACTTTTTGATCCAATCTGTTGCCACTACCCCCCGTCAGGTGCGCGGCATCAACGAGTTTATTGCCCAAACCGTCGAGGCGCACCCCGACCGCATGACGGGGCTTGGCACCCTGCACCCCGACAGCGAAGACCTTGCGGGCGACCTTGCCCATCTGCTTTCCCTCGGGTTGAACGGGGTCAAACTTCACCCCGACATCCAGCAGTTCAAGATCGACGACTACCGCTGTCTGCGCATCTATGAGCTGTGCGAGCGGGAAGGCCTGCCCATCCTCATGCACACGGGTGACAGCCGCTTTGACTATTCCAACCCCAACCGATTGTTGCCTGTCATGCAGATCTACACAGGTCTTGTCGTGGTGGGGGCGCATCTGGGCGGGTGGTCTGTCTGGGATGAAGCGCGCAAAAAGCTGGCCGGCCTGCCCAATCTGTATGTAGATTGCTCTTCTTCCTTTCCCTTCATGCCGGCAGAGCAGGCGGGGGAGGTCATCCGTGCCTTCGGGGCGGACCGGGTGCTGTTCGGTACCGACTATCCCATGTTCCGCGCCGACAAAGAACTGGACACGCTGTTTTCGCTGGGCTTTTCGGACGAAGAGCTGACGGCCATCCTCTCCAAAAACGCCGAAAAGGTGTATCACATTTCCGCGGGGCAGGGCTCCAACGCGTGATTCTCCGCGTAGAATAGGCAATGCCTGCAAAAATCGCCCGTTTTATGCGGCAGAATCAGCGCAGAACAGGCAAATATTTACCGTCGCGTGCGGGCAATATTTAGGATATTATTGCACGATAGATCGAAATTTGCGGAGATGGTTATGAAAACACTATATTTGATCGGCGGAACGATGGGCGTTGGCAAAACGACAGTCAGCCAACAGTTGAAAATGGCTTTGAATAACAGCGTTTTTCTTGATGGCGATTGGTGTTGGGATGCCAGCCCGTTTCAGGTGACCGAGGAAACAAAGGCAATGGTCATCCGAAATATTTGCTATTTGCTGAACAGCTTTCTGCACTGTTCTGCTTATGAAAATGTCATTTTTTGTTGGGTTATGCACGAACAATCGATTATTGATAGCATCATAAAAGGAC
>CAMGGT010000233.1 GCA_946055715.1 uncultured Clostridia bacterium
ATGACCGAAGACATCGAGACGGTGTAGGCAATGCCTTTTCCGTTTCGCACCGTGTTGAATTTTTCTTCCAGGGTGGAAAGGGCGCGCGCGGCGCGCTCGGCGCGAATGACGGCAACAAGCACGGCCTTGTCGGTGTCTGTCAGCCCCAACAGGCGCAATGTCTCTACGCTGGCGGTGCCTTTGGCGGTCAGTACCATCTGAAAGTTCACTTCAAAGTCTGAAAGCAGGTCTTCATAATAGTCGGCTTTGCGGCGGTCCACCACCACAAACAGCAGTTGCAGGGGCGGCGGGGCCACACGGTGGACGGGCGCGGACTGCTTTTTCCGCACGCGGCGGCGGGTGGGTAATGCCCGGTCGGCTTCTCTTTTTTCGTCTGACATCTGCGGCCTCCTTTACATAAAATCAATGATCTGCTCGTCGTCTGCCGACAGGATGCGGCGCACGGCCAGTTTTTCGCGCACCTTACGCGCAAGCACCGCACGGAAACCCAGCAGTTGAATGGTGATCAGGGGGGTCATGGCCACCATGGCCACCACACCGAAGGCATCGCGCATAATCTTGTCCTGCCCCTGCGTCACAAAGCAGGCACCAATGGCAAACGGCAGAATGAAGCTGGAAGTCAGCGGCCCACTGGCGACGCCGCCGGAGTCAAAGGCGATGGCGGTATACAGCCCCGGCACAAAGAAGGCCAACCCCAGCGAAATGCAGTAGCCGGGCACCAGGTACCAGAGAATATTGAAGTCAAACAGGATGCGTAGCATAGACAGCCCGATGGAAATGCCCACGCCCAGCGAAAGCGCCACCTGCATGGACCTGCGGCTGACGGCACGGCCTGTGATCTCTTCCACCTGGCAGTTGAGGACATGCACGGCCGGCTCTGCCAGAACGACCACCAGCCCGAGCAAAAACCCGAAGACCGCCAGAAGTGCCGGATGGCTTTCTGCCAGCTCGACCCCCATCTTATAGCCGATGGGCATAAACCCGACCTTGACGGCGGTGAGAAAGATCAAGAGTCCAAAGAAGGTATACAGTATGCCGATGATGATCTGCAACAGGCGTTTGCGGGGGAGTTTGAGGTAGATGAATTGCAGGGCAAAGAAGAAGATCGCCACAAGCCCCAACGCGATGGCGACCTCCTTGGCCGTTTCAAGCAAAGTGTGCAGCAGGGCGCCGCCCAGCGGAGAGGGGATTGAATAGTCCGGCAGGGCGTATGTAACATCGCCTTTGGACACAGTCCCCAGTAATGCCACCGCCATCATGGGGCCGATGGAGCACAGGGCCACCAGACCAAAGCTGTTTTCTCCCACATTCCGCCCGCCGAGCGTGGCGGCGATGCCCACGCCCAGCGCCATGATGAAGGGCACCGTGATGGGGCCGGTGGTCACCCCACCAGAGTCAAAGGCCAAGGCAACAAAGCTGTGGCCGCCGCCCGTCGCCAGAAGGGCGATCACCCCGAACATGGCCATATAAAAAAAGAAGAGCAACAGGGAAAGCGGCTTGTGAAAGACGATCTTGACGACGGCCAGCGTCAGAAACAGCCCCACGCCTACCCCCACCGTCAGGATCAGGAGTGTCGGGTCAACCACATCTTTGACCTGTGCGGCAAGCACCGACAGGTCCGGTTCTGCCACGGTGATCAGCACCCCCATGGCAAAGCAGGCCAGCAACAGCAACCAGAGCTTTTTTGACTTGGTCAGCCCCGAGCCGATATGCTCCCCCATGGGGGTCATGGCCAGGTCTGCCCCCAGATTGAAGAGGCCTATGCCCGCAATCAAGAGCAGCGCACTGACCATAAAAATGCCCATCTCGCGCCCCGAAAAATCAACCAGCGGGGTCAGGTTGAGCAAAAAGACAATGGCCGCCACCGGAAAAACCGATACAAACGACTCTTTGAGTTTTTTCAGCAGAATGCTCAGCACAGGCGGTTCCTTTCACTTTCCGATCTAAGTTTTATGTATGCTTTATTTTATCATACAATGACTGCGAAAGCAAGGGGAAATTGCGCATCCGGCCGTATCAAAACAAGAGCATGCCGCAAGGACGGACACCCCCAAAAAACATTCACCTGCGCAGACGAAGCAACCGCCCGCGAAGAAAGTGTATACCCCCATGTGAAGACGGGGCGGCCGACGGCACGGGAAGTGGGCGACCGGCCGCACGAAACCCCGCCGCAGGAAGGCAACTTTTGCGCAAAACGGTTGCACCCGCGCGGGAAAAATGGTATAATGAGAAGACAAGAAAAGGAGCATCTCATGAACGACACACTCTCCCGACGTTACCTGGCTGCAAAACGCGCCTTGTTTTTCAAAGTGCTGTCCCGCCGTCTCAACCCCATGCAATGCGAGGCCGTTACCACCACCGAAGGCCCCGTGCTGGTGCTGGCAGGCGCCGGCAGCGGCAAGACCACCGTGCTGGTACAGCGGGTGGCGCACATCATCAAGTACGGACGTGGCTGCCTGTGCGAAGACATCCCCGACGACCTCACCTCCGAGCGGGTGGAAGAACTGGAATCTGCCCTCTCGCTTGGCGAAGAGGAGATCGAGCAGGGCATCCTGCCGGAATTCATCTGTGACCCCTGCCCCCCTTGGGCCATGCTGTGCATCACCTTCACCAACAAGGCCGCACGCGAGATCAAGGAGCGGCTGGCCGCCGCCTTTGATGACGAGAGCATCCCCGAGCAGATATGGGCGGGCACCTTCCATTCCATCTGCCTGCGCATCCTGCGCAAATTCTGCGCGCAGACCGACTTCAAAGACGGTTTTACCATCTATGACACCGACGACAAGCGGATGCTGCTCTCCGACATCATGAAGGAGCTGAAGATCGATGACAAGAAGCTCCCGCTGAAATCGGTGGCGGCAGAGAT
>CAMGGT010000234.1 GCA_946055715.1 uncultured Clostridia bacterium
TTACATATAAACGGTTGGAGACGCTCTGCGGGCGTTTGGCCTCGCTTTGCCCGCGCCTGCGTGTGTCCACCCTGGCCTATTCGATCTGCGGCCGCCGCATTCCCTATCTGCACCTGGGAGAGGGAAAACGCAGTGTCCTTTATGTGGCAGGGCATCACGCCATGGAATGGATCTGCGGTCTGCCCCTGCTGGCGTTTGCTCATGAGCTTTGCTGCCTGTGGCAACCGGCAGGCAACGGCGGGGTGGCGGACAATAATGACCGAAAGTCCGGCCGCGAGAACGCGGGAAGAGACGATGCACCGCAGGAGGGAACAGAAACAGATAGTGCATTTGACGCCCTGTGTACCCCCCGCCTGCTGGAACAGTATCGCTTTGTCATCGTGCCGCAACTCAACCCCGACGGCGTGGCCATGCAGATGAACGGCGCCGACCCTGCACATGTACTGTATCGGCGGCAACTGAACATGAACGGGGGCAGTACCGATTTCTCCCACTGGCAGGCAAACGCCAGAGGGGTGGACCTCAATCACAATTACAGCGTGGGCTTCTGCGAATACCGCAAGATCGAAATGGAGCGCGGCATCCTGGGCGGCGCACCCTCTCTCTTTTCGGGGGCATATCCCGAGTCCGAGCCGGAAACGGCGGCACTCGCCAACCTCATCCGCCTGCTTCGCCCCTCGCTTATCCTCACGCTGCACACGCAAGGCGAGGAGATCTATTTTGACGCGCCCCATGCCACACCGGCCATGCATCGTATGGCCGAGGGGCTGGCCACCCTCACGGGCTATCAGCCGGCGGTGGCCGCCTCCACCGCGGCCTACGGAGGGCTGACGGAGTGGGCCGTGCGATGCGGCATCCCTTCGTTTACGCTGGAATGCGGAAAAGGAGAGAACCCGTTGCCGCTTGACGGGGCAAAAGAAATGTATGACCGCCTGCGGTCGGCGTTTTTCTGCGCGCCGCAACTCTCCTATTTGTGAACAATTTGTAAATTATGAAGATGATCCGAATGATAGTCCTTGCAATATATGTAAAAATATGATAGTATGTATCCATCTGCGCCGAGCGCAGAAATCAAATTCACACGCAACGAATGTCCTTGCCGGTGCCCCGGTGTTTTGGGGTCGCAATGTGTGTTTTCGTTGCGGAGGAACAACCAAGGAGGAACATGCAAAATGTTCAGCATCACCATCAAGCAACTGCTTGAAGCAGGCGTCCACTTCGGTCACCCGACCAAGAAGTGGGACCCGAAGATGGCCGAGTACATCTTCACCACCAGAAATGGCATCCACATCATTGACCTGCAGAAGACGGTCAAGAAGTTTGAGGAGGCCTACACCTATGTCCGTTACCTCTCCGAGGCGGGCGGCACCATCCTGTTTGTGGGCACCAAAAAACAGGCCGCCGAAAGCATCAGAGAAGAGGCGCAGAAGTGCGGCATGTACTATGTCAACGTGCGTTGGCCGGGCGGCATGCTCACCAACTTCAAGACCATCCGCAAGAGCATCGCGCGTCTGAACGAGCTTGAAAAAATGCAGGAAGACGGCACCTTCAACCTGCTGCCCAAGAAAGAAGCAGCCAAGAAACTCAAAGAGATCGCCGATCTTGAAAAGAACTACGGCGGTATCAAGACCATGGAAAAACTGCCCGACGCCGTTTTTGTGGTCGATACACGCAAAGAGCACATCGCCATCCTGGAAGCCAAGAAGCTGGGCATCCCCGTGATCGCCATTCTTGACACCAACTGCAATCCCGAGGATGCCGACTATATTATCCCCGGCAACGACGACGCCATCCGCGCCATCAAGCTCATCAGCGGCGCTCTGGCAGATGCCGTCATCGAGGGCAAGGGCGGCGAACAGCTGACCGATGCCCCCGCAGCCGAAGAAGCACCCGCTGAAGAGGCCGCACCCGTGGCCGCTGACGCCGAGTGACAAAACCGAATTGCAAGTAAAGGAGACGAAAGATGCCTGCATTTACCGCAAAAGACGTGGCCGAACTGCGCAAGCAGACCGGCTGCGGTATGATGGATTGTAAAAACGCATTGGTCGCCGCCGACGGCGATTTTGACGCCGCGGTGAAGGTCCTCCGCGAAAAGGGGATGGCCGCCACCGCCAAGAAGCAGAGCCGCATTGCCGCCGAAGGCCTTGTTGATATTCTGACTGTTGGCAACAAGACCGCTATGATCGAGGTCAACACCGAAACCGACTTTGTGGCGAAAAACGCCTCTTTCAAAGAGTTTGTGCAGGGCTTGCTCCGCACGATCCTTGCGACCGAGCCCGCCGATGTCGATGCCCTCAAGGCATGCAAGTTTGACGGCACAGACGAGACGGTCGAGCAGGTCCTGCAGGAAAAGACCTACACCATCGGTGAAAAGCTGTCTCTGCGCCGCTTTGTCATCGTGGAAGGCACTGTCAGCACCTATGTGCACGGCACGGGCGTGACCGGTGTTATCGTCAAGTTTGATACCGATGTGGCCGACAAGCCGGACTTTGCCGAATTTGCCAAAAATGTCGCCCTGCAGGTGGCCGCCTACAATGTGCCCTACCTCGACAGAGCTTCCGTTCCCGCCTCTGTGCTGGATGAAGAAAAAGAGATCCTCAAGAAGCAGATGGCGCAGGACCCCAAGATGGCCAACAAGCCCGAAAAGGTGCTGGAAGGCATTATCACCGGCAAACTTGGCAAATACTATGAGAACAACTGCCTGCTGGAAATGCTGTATGTCAAAGACGACAGCATCACCGTCGGCAAGTATGTCGAGCAGACCGCCAAAGCGCTGGGCGGCAAGATCGCCGTCACCGGTTTCTATCGCTTTGACAAGGGCGAAGGCATCCAGAAGCGCGAAGACGACCTCGCTGCCG
>CAMGGT010000235.1 GCA_946055715.1 uncultured Clostridia bacterium
GTTTTGTCTTTGGGCAGAGTTGCCGCGAAAAACCCGCGGTCATTCTTCCTTACTATTTATATTATACCGAAAATAGAAGGTCTTGTCAATCGGTATGGTATTAAAAACCAAGTTCAAAAGGCGACAAGCGCATAAAGCAAAAACAATGTAACCGCAAAACCATCCGCGGCTTTTCTGCGGTTTTGCCTGTATTTTTTGCCTGCGCCCCGCGCCGACAGTCTCCTGTTTTCTTGCGCCGCCCCTTCTGCGGAAGAGGGCCTTTCTGCGGGCAAACGCCTTGCAATCCCCGCCCGGGTGTGCTACAATAAAGGGCGAACCTTCCGCGAGGCAACAGCGCCGCACAGCAAAGAGAAGCGGTGCGGCCACAAAAGCCGCGTGGAAAACGGTATATCCGACAGGCAAACTTAAAAGTCATAAGAAAGCCGCCATAGGCGGAGCAAAAAAATGAAGCAACACGAAGCGCAAATCATTGTGGTGGGTGCGGGGCATGCGGGCATTGAGGCCGCGCTGGCCGCCGCGCGGATGGGCATGGAGACGGTGCTGTTCACCATGAATCTGGATGCCGTGGGCAACATGCCCTGCAATCCTTCCATCGGCGGTACGGGCAAGGGGCACCTGGTCTTTGAGATCGACGCGCTGGGCGGCGAAATGGGCCGCGCGGCAGACCTTGTGACCCTGCAGTCCCGCACGCTGAACCTAGGCAAGGGGGCGGCCGTCCACTCCAAGCGGGTACAGGCAGACCGCTTCCGCTACCGCGAACTGATGAAGCAGACCCTGGAGCAGACCCCCCACCTGCGGCTGATCCAGGCCGAGATCACCGACCTGCTCACAAAGCCGATCGCGCCGCAAGAGGCGGCGGAACAGCTTTCGCCAACACAGTCTCTCTGCCCGTCGGTTGAGGGCGAGGGACAGCAGACAAACACCGAAACATCGCCTGCCAACGCCGAAGACGGGCAGGCGCCGACCGCGCCCGCGGCGCGTTGCCGTGTGGTGGGGGTGAGAACCTCGCTGGGGGACGAATGGCTGTGCGAGAAGGTCATCCTCTGCACCGGCACCTATCTCGACAGTCGGGTGTTTGTGGGGCACCGCAACTACTCCTCCGGCCCGGACGGCATGCTGGCCGCCTCTGCGCTGTCTGCCTCTCTTGCCCGGGCAGGGGTGCGGCTGATGCGCTTCAAGACCGGAACGCCCGCCCGCATTAACCGCCGCAGTATTGACTTTTCACAACTGGATGAGCAAAAAGGAGAAGAAACCCCCGTCCCTTTCTCTTCGGAAACCGACCGCGGCTATGCGCAAGCCACCGCGCAACTGCTCCCCTGCCACATCGTATACACCGCGCCGGAGACCCATCGGGTCATTTTAGACAACCTCAAAGAAAGCGCGATGTACTCCGGTCAGATCACCGGCACCGGCCCGCGCTACTGCCCTTCCATTGAGGACAAGCTGGTGCGGTTTGCCGACAAGCCGCGGCACCAGTTGTTTGTGGAGCCCTGCGGCGCCCACACAGACGAGATGTATTTGCAGGGCTTTTCCACTTCCATGCCCACCCATGTGCAGGAGCAGATGGTGCGCAGTCTGCCCGGTTTTGCCAATGCAGAGATCATGCGCTATGCCTACGCCATCGAATACGACTGTGCCGACCCCACCCAGATGGACGCCACGCTGGCCTTCAAAGACATAGAGGGACTGTACGGCGCGGGGCAATTCAACGGCACGTCCGGCTATGAGGAAGCCGCCGCGCAGGGGCTGGTGGCAGGCATCAACGCCGCCCTTTCCGTGAAGGGAGAGCCGCCCATGATCCTCACCCGCGACAGCTCTTACATCGGCACCCTCATAGACGACCTGGTGACCAAGGGCACCAAAGAGCCCTACCGCATCATGACATCCCGCTCGGAATACCGCCTGCTGCTCAGGCAAGACAACGCCGACCTGCGCCTGTGCGAGATCGGGCACCGCGTGGGCCTGCTCTCTTCCGTGCGGTATGAGGCCTACCTGCAAAAAAAGGCCCAGACCGAGGCAGAGATTTCGCGGGCGGGGAAGACGGTCATTCCCCCTTCCGCCGTCGTCAACGCCTGTCTTGAAGCCAACGGTTCTGCCCCCATCTCGGTGGGGGTCAAGCTGGCAGACCTGCTGCGTCGGCCGGAGCTCGACTATGACAAGCTTGCCCCCATCGACCCCACACGCCCCGACGATTACCGCCCGGGGGTGCTGGTCACGGCGCAGATGCAGATCAAATATGAAGGGTATATCCGCCGCGAGATCGCCGAAGCAAAACGAAACGAAAAGCTCGAAAATAAGCTGATACCCCCCACCGTAGACTACAAAAAGATGACCGGCCTCCGCATAGAGGCCGCCCAAAAGCTGGATGCCATCCGTCCCCGCAGCATCGGCCAGGCCGCCCGTATCAGCGGCGTCAACCCCGCCGACATCAGCGTTCTGCTCATCTGGCTTTCCGGCCGCCGCGGTCCTTCCGCCGACGAATGACGCAAAGGAGACAAGCGCGGAAGGATGACGAACGTGGAGGAGGCCTTTTTGAAAAAAGGCCCTCCCCCACACCCCCTCTCAAAAACTTTTCGTGAAGCGTGTGAAATAATATGTCCCTGCAATCCCCTGCGAAGCGGTTGCAAAAGAGCAATTACAGTCGCTCGAAACTCGGTTTTCGCGTGTAACTGCTCTGGATTTCGTCATGATGCCGGACGATATACACGCAATGATGTTCTTACAAAAAAGGCGGGGGGGAGCAATGCCATTTGTCGCAAATGGCATCGCACCTCCCCTACCGTCATCTGAACATGTCGTCTTACCCCAACCCAATACAATCTTTCAATTCTTCATTTTTCATTTTTCATTCTTC
>CAMGGT010000236.1 GCA_946055715.1 uncultured Clostridia bacterium
AGGACGGCGAGCGGACCCGCAAAAACATCCGGTGCATCCACCACGGCAAGCCCTCGCCCCTGCAGGAGCTGACCTACATCTGCAAAGAGGGCACAAATGTCTACACCCCGAAGTTCTTTTATGGTGGGTTTCAGTATGCGCAGGTGGAAAGCGATGCCCCCTTTGAAGCAAAAGATTTTGAAGCCGTCGCTGTCTACAGCGCGTTTGAAGAGACCTCCGCTTTTGACTGCTCGCACCCCCTGATCAACTGTTTTTACCGCAATACGCTGTGGTCGCTGAAAAGCAATTCCACCGACTTCCCCTCTGACTGCCCCACCCGCGAGAGAATGGGCTGGACGGGAGACAGCCAGGTGTTCTTCAATACCGCCTCATACCTTGTGGACTATGCGGCTTTTGCGCGCAAGCATGTGCGGGATATTTACGACCGGCAATGGAAGAGCGGCCGCCTGCCGCAGATCGCCCCCTATGCCCACGAAGACTGGTTCATGTGGACGATGAACGGCTCTGTCGGCTGGGCCTGCGCGGGAGTGTACATCCCCTACTATTTCTACTGGAAATACGGCGACAAACGCATCCTGGAAGCGCATTATGACGGCATGCTGAAGTATGCGCGCTTCATGATACGGCGCGCGGGCAAATGGGGCGGCCCCTATGCCAAGCCCATGCACCTCTCGCGCAAAAACAGGAAGTATGCCGTCAACGCGGGGCAGTCCTACGGCGAATGGGCAGAACCGAATGATGTGATGGCCTTTCAATGGTATGATTTTGCCGCACCCCACCCCGAAGAGTCGACGGCATATACCTATTTTACCTTGAAGCATGTCCTTGAGATCGCCGCCATTCTCGGAAAAAGCGAGGATGCCGAGCTGGCAAAGATCAAAGAATACAGCGAAGGGGCAAAGTGCGCCTATCGGGAACTGGTCACCAAAGAAGGATACACGCTTGACACCGACAGACAGGCAAAGCTGGTGCGCCCGCTGTACATGGGTCTTCTGACGGAAGAGCAGGAAGCATTCGCCAAAGGCCGGCTGGTGCAGGCCATGCAACACTATGGCTGGCGGCTGGGGACGGGCTTTCTCTCCACGCCCTTCATTTTGAATGTGCTGGAAGACCTGGATTTGGAATACGCCTACAAACTGCTGGAAAACGAAGAGTGCCCCGGCTGGCTGTTCATGCCCAAGCACGGTGCCACCACCGTGTGGGAAGCGTGGGAGGGCAACGCCACAAAGGATGTGGGCATTGCCTCGCTCAACCACTATTCCAAGGGGGCGGTGTGCGAATGGCTGTTTGCGGGCATGTGCGGCATCAACACCGGCGACCGCCCGCGCACCTTCCTCATCCGCCCGCTGCCCGGCGGCACGCTCACGCGGGCACACGCCGCCTATGACAGTGTGTGGGGCAGAGTGGAATCCGGCTGGGAAAAGACAGAGAGCGGCTATCGATTTGCCGTCTCTGTCCCCTCGAACACCGAGGCCACCGTCATCCTGCCAAACGGCGAAACGCACACGGTCGGCGCGGGGCGGTATACCTTCTGAAAAGTTTTCCATTCTGCAAAAACCACCCTATCAAGCGTAAAAAAGCGGACTGACGCAGACTTAAAAAGCCGGCATCAGCCCGTTTTTTGTGTTGCATATAAAAAGCAGAAAATAAAGGCTGGGGAAGAGCCGCCGCCCTTTTACATACAGTCGTCTGTCGGAGAGGCGGCAAGAAAGCGGCGGTATTGGCGGTAAAAGGTGGTATAGTTGGCATAGCCGCACAACTCCGCGGCACGGGTGGGTGGCACGCCCGTTTTCAACAGCTGTTGGGCGTAGAGAATGCGCTTGCGGCTGATGTACTGCGAGATGCCCATGCCGAAAAACGCGCTGAATGTGTGGGCCAGCCAGGAAGGGCTGACGAAAAACCGCGCCGCAATGTCGCGCGTGTCCATGGGGGCAGACAGATGCTCGTCTATGTAGGCAAGGATGGCGCACAGGGGTTCATTTTGCAGGGGCGGCTCTGTCTGTCGCCCCTGTGCGGCATATTTGAGATGCAACAGAAGCAACTGCACCGTGCGGATGAGGGCCAGCGAGGCGTCCTGGGCCGAAAAGGTATCGCACACCTCCCGCAGGGCATACAGCATTTGCCGCACGGGCGCGTCTCGCGTAGGCGAAATGGCATAAAAAATCTGAAAACCCCCGGTGCATTCCGCCATTTCGGGGAGGATAAGCGCCGCACTGAAGTTGATGACATAACGCTCGTAGGGCACGGCCGAGCGAAGGGAAAGGTGATGGTAGGTGGCCGGGGGGATCAACAGCAGGTCGTGGGGGTGCAAACGGTAGGTTGAACTGCCCACAATATAGTCCGCGTCTCCTTCCACGAAATACAGCAGTTCATAGTCGTTGTGCAAGTGCCTTGCAAAATTGCCTGCCTCCGGTTTTGCCTCTCTTGTGTAGGTAAACCGCGCCGTTTTACCCAAAATCGTCTGACTCATACACATAGTATACCACATCATTGCACAAACAGCAAGACAGAAATAAAATTGTTTTTGTAAAAAAGCCACATTTGTATTTGCACAAACGGTAATCTTTCTATGCCGAAACGGTTATTTATTTTACCGTCATTTCTTTGTATAATACAAATGAAATAATGGCGGGACATCCGCCAAGAAACGAAAAGGAGACCTGTATGATTCGTTTGTGTGCGTTTTCGGACGAGTCGGCAGAAGACCTTGCCTGACAGATAGCGGCTCTCGGACGCCACTGCATCCGCCTGACGGGACTGCGCACCAAGGACTTCCTGATTCGGCAGATCAATGTGGTGAATGTGCCCGAGGGGCTGGAGGTGGAGCTGAT
>CAMGGT010000237.1 GCA_946055715.1 uncultured Clostridia bacterium
CCCCTCCTATCTCACCGGCTTTGTGGCCAAAAAGCGGGACATCGAGCGCAAACAGCTGACCGGCGAGGTCAGGGAGCGCATGAAGAAATACGCCACAGAGCTGTTGCGCGGCACTGTTTCCGGCTATGCCACCGTGGCGGTGGAGAAGTGCGATGTGCGGGTCTGCCACAGCCATTGGGAGTATTCGCTTCTGCCCATCTGGTTGCTGGTCTACCGCGGCAAAAAGAAGGATTATGTGTTTGCCATGAACGGCGACACCGGCAAGATCTACGGAAAAGTGCCGCTGTGCCTGTGGAAGCTGCTGGTCTTTGCCTTCGGGGTGGCGGCGGTGGCCTTTGGGCTTCTGTGGCTGATCGGAGGTGCGTTGCTGTGACACACAAAGACATCTGCCGCCCGGCCAAAGTCAGCGCGGCGCTGACCCTTCTTGCGGTGTTGCTTGCGTTGCCGTGCCTGCTGCTTTTGCCCGTCTCGGCCGCAACCTCTTTTGTGACAGATACCACCGGCACCCTCACCGAGTTCCAACTGACCGAGCTGTGCGCCCTGGCGCAGACGGAAGCCAAGCGGGGTGGCATCGGGCTGTATGCCGTCGTCACGGAGAGTGAGTACTATGACCAGTACGACTTCATGCGTGACGCGGGCCTTTCGGAAGAAGACGATTTTGTGCTGCTGATCGTGTTTCATGACACGGCCGAGCGTGCCTGGTACTATGACATCAAAACCTTCGGCTCTGCCGACCGCGCCCTCTCCAACCGCGAGATCGACCTCATTCTGGACGCCCCCGAGGTGTATGATAACCTCAAAACCGGCCGCATCTACGAGGGCCTTTGCAGCTTTATGCCGTTGGTGGCAGACTATATGCTGACGGACGCAAAGGCGCCGCTCGGCCCGCACATCGCCTTTTCGGTCATCGGGGCGGTGATCATTGCCGGCATTGCGGTGCTGGTGGTGGTACTGAAATACCGCATGAAGGTCAAGCCCACCAACTATCCGCTGGATCAATATGCAACGCTCAAGCCCGGCAGGGCACAGGATATTTTTCTTGGCAGCAGTGTCACCTCGCACACCGTCTCGTCCTCTTCCGGCGGCTCCGGCGGCTCTTCGGGCCGCGGCTCCGGCGGGGGTCACCGCGGCGGGCGCTGACACCCGCACCCGAAAGGATCAATCGCCGCGGGCGGCATCACCTTGTGCCGCCCGTGGTTACACTAAAAAATATGTATAAAAAGGTTTCGGCGGAGGCAAAATGAACCGGAAGTGGTCTGACGACCTGAAATATCTGTTTTCTCCTCGCAATTTTCTGCCCATCAACCTCGGCGTGTTGATGGTGTCTGCGGGTGTGTATTTTTTCCGCGCGCCAAACGGCTTTTCCACCGGCGGCGTCAGCGGTTTTTCCATTCTGCTCGCGCGCGTCATTTCAACGGCGTTTCCCGGGTCGCCGATCACCATGGGCACGCTGACCGCGGTGCTGAATGTAGTGCTTTTGATTGTCGGTTTCATCTTTTTGGGGCGCGCATGCGGCATCAGCACCGCCTACTGCACGCTGGCGTTTTCGCTGGAGTTGTGGCTGCTCGAACGGTTTCTGCCCATCTCCATGCTGTCGGCCGGCGGCGCCACCCTGACCGACCAGCCGCTGCTGGAATTGCTGTATGACATTCTGCTCAGCGGCATCGGCTCTTCCATTCTCTTTCAGTATAACGCCACCTCCGGCGGCACAGACATCGTGGCCATGATCATCAAGAAGTATACATCGATCGAGATCGGCCGTGCGCTTTTGTTCACGGATGCCCTCATTGCGCTGTCGTCGCTGTTTGTGTTTGGCGCGCGGACGGGTCTGTTCTCCCTCATGGGGCTGTTGATGAAGGCCTTTTTGGTGGACGGCGTGGTGGAGAGTATGAACCTGTGCAAATGCTTTATGGTTATCACCTCTCACCCGGCCGAAATTGAGGCATTCATCACCCAACAGTTGCACCATACCGCCACGGAAATTGACGGCAAGGGCGTTTATTCGGGTTCTGACAGAAAGGTGATTTTGACCATCTGTCGCCCCACGGAGGCCTTCCGGCTGAAGCAACGGGTCAAAGAACAAGACCCGGACGCCTTCATCATCATCACCAATTCCAGCGAGATCATCGGGCGGGGCTTCCGTTCTGCCTGACGGCACCGCGCCGTTTTTTCGGCGAAACCGCGGTTTTCGCCGCGTGGCCGCAGTTCTTGCACCGCCTTATATTTTTCAAGAAAGGACGCCCCCTCTCACCCATGTCTGTTTTGAAATTCCTGTTTCCGCTTTCCTGCCGCACGCCGGACCTGATGCAGTTCTGCGTGTCGCTGCTTGTCTATGTGGGCATCGCCTTTGTCGCCCTGCTGCAGCTGACCGTCTGCCGGTGGGTGGGCGCGATGGGCGTGGTGCCCATCCTGCTGGCCATCCTCGGCGTGGGGTACGCGGTGGCGGGGTGCACCATTCTGATCCTGCGCTTTTTCTCTTCTCCCAAAAAGGGGTGATGGGTCAACCGCGGGGCGGTTGCAAAGTGATGTTCGCCTTCGGCGAGTGATAGTTGCCACAAGCGGAAAGTGATGCGCCTTCGGCGTGATGTTTCGCCTTGCGGCGAAGTGAATAGTTGTATTGGGATGGGATAAACCGATATTTTAAGATCGCGGCAGGGCGGGCGCGATGCCATTTGTGACAAATGGCATTGCTCCCGCCGTTTCTTTTGCGGTGGCACACCTCATCCACCGCTTCGCGGTTCCCCGCGGTGCAACCGCGCCCTGCGGCGGGTTGCACAATGAAATTCGCCTTCGGCGAGTGAAATTTGCCGCTGTCGGCAAATGA
>CAMGGT010000238.1 GCA_946055715.1 uncultured Clostridia bacterium
GGCGCGGCGGGGTTGTCTGCCCCCACCTCCACCGCGACCCGCAGGTCGCGGTCGTCTGTGATGGCATACATCTCCTGGGGCAATGCGGGAATGTCAAGATTGGAGTTGGCATAGGAAGAGCAGATGAGGCGCACGCCCGCGCGGGCGAGATCTGCCATACTGTCTTTGGTGCGGAAGTAGGGGTTGACAATGTCAAGGTCGGCGATGGCCACCCGCGGATACTCTGCGGCGGCCTGCAATGCCACCTGCACGGCCACATTGGTCTTGCCGGATCCATAGTGGCCACAGAACAACGTAATTCGCTTCAAATGGCAGATACCCCCCTCTCAAAGGCAGTTGCGCATGATCTTTCCGCTGGCGGTCTTGGGCAACTCGTCGCGGAAAACGACGATGCGTGGGTATTTGTAGGGGGCGGTGCGCTCTTTGACATAGCGCTGGATCTCGGTCTTCAGTTCCTCACTCGGTTCGGTGCCCGGCACCAGCACTACGCTGGCCTTGACCACCTGCCCGCGAACAGGGTCGGGCGCGGCGGAAACGCCGCATTCCAGCACATAGGGCAGTTCCATGATGACGCTTTCGATCTCAAACGGCCCGATGCGGTAGCCGGAGGACTTGATGACATCATCCGCGCGGCCGACATACCAGAAGTAGCCGTCCTCATCCCGCCAGGCAACATCGCCCGTGTGGTACCAGCCGTCACGCCAGGTCTCGGCGGTCTTTTCGGCGTCGCCGTAGTAGCCCACGGCCAGGCCCAGCGGCAAGCCGTCTTTGATATTCACGACAATTTCGCCATTTTCGCTGTCCCGGATCAGGCGGCCGTCCGCCCCCATGAGCTGAATGTCATAGAGGGGTGCGGGCTTGCCCATGGAGCCGATCTTATGCGGGGCACCCGTCAGGTTGCCGATGAGCATGGTGGACTCTGACTGGCCAAAGCCCTCGTGGATCTGCAGACCCGTCTGCTTTTCAAACAGGCGGTAGACCTCGGGGTTCAGGGCTTCGCCCGCCGTTGTCATGTGTTCCACCGAAGAGAAATCAAAGCGGCTGAGATCCTCGCGGATCATCATGCGCAGGATGGTGGGCGGGGCGCAGAAGGTGGTGATGTGATATTTGGCAAACATGGGGAGCAGGTCGGCGGCATCAAACCGGTCGAAGTCATACACAAAGGTGGCCGCCTCGCACAGCCATTGTCCGTAGAGTTTGCCCCACATGGCCTTTGCCCAACCGGTGTCTGAGACGGTCAGATGCAGGCCGTCGGGGTTGACCGCGTGCCAGTATTTGGCGGCGTGGAAATGCCCCAGCACATATTGATAGGTGTGGGTGGCGATCTTGGGATAGCCGGAGGTACCGGAGGTGAAATACATCAGCATGGGGTCGGTGCCACCCGGCGCGTCTGCCGGGCGGGCATAATGGGTGCTGTACATGGTGTATTCGCTGTCAAAGTCGCGCCAGCCGTCCCGTTTACCGCCCACAAGCAGCAAGTGGCAGAGCGTCGGGCACTCGCCCCGGCACAGATCCACCTGGTGGGCGGTGTCTCCGTCTGCCGTGCAGAGGATGGCAGAGATGCCCGCCGTCCGGAACCGGTAGGAAAAGTCATGCTCCTGCAACTGGTTCACGGCTGGGATGGCAACCGCCCCGATCTTGTGCAGACCGAGGATGGCCGGCCAGAACTGCCAATGGCGTTTGAGGCACAGCATCACGCGGTCGCCGCGAGCAATGCCGATGGCGCGGAAATAGTTGGCGCAACGGTTGGACTCGCGCATCATATCCCGGAAGGTAAAGCGGCGCTCTGTCTTTTGCTTGTCGAGATGCAGCATGGCCAACTTGTCCGGGGTGCGCTTTGCCAGTTCGTCCACCACATCAAAGGCGAAGTTGAAATGTTCAATGTTTTTAAAGCGGATGGAGAGCGGCGTGCCCTCCTCGTTTTCGGTGACATCGATATAGCGGTGCCACAGCCGGTCGCTGTCATCCCGCTTTGGCAGGGCTCTTTCGGGCACCGTCTCTGTGGGCATCAGCTCGGATATGGGCTCGCCCGACGGGTTGAGAACAATGGCGTAAAAGATGCATTCCCCACCCCCCGTGGCCACCATGCCATGGGGCGTGTCGCTGTTGTAGTAGATGCTGTCGCCCGGGCCCAGCACCTCGCGGTGCTTGCCCACCTGCACCAGAAGATGCCCCGACACCACGATGTCGCACTCCTGCCCCTGGTGGGTGGTGAGTTCAATGTCGCGGTGAAGCGCCTCCTCGCTGTAGGCGATGCGCACATACAACGGCTCTGCGATGCGGTGGCTGAAATCATAGGCAAGGTTATAGTAGGTCATGCCTCTGGCGCAGGCGATCTGCTGTCCCGCCCCTGCGCGGGGGACGGTATAGGAGCGCAGACGGGGGCTGTACCCCTCGATGATGTCTGTGACGTTGACGCCGAATGCGGCGGCACAGCGGTAGATGAAGGCGAAGTTCAGGTCGCATTCTCCCCGTTCGCAGGCGAGGTATTCTTGCTGGGTGATGTCGGTTTTTTCGGCCATTTGGGAGGGGGTATAGCCAAAAATCTCCCGAAGTTCCCGGATACGCTCCGCCATTTCCTGTATTTTTTCGTGCAGGGCAATCATTTGTTCCATAGTGTTTTCCCTTTCGGTGTGTTGGGTCGGGGCATACCCCGGCAGAACGGTGGAAGGGACAGGATGCTGAAACGAAAAGGCACCCGCCCCAAAGGATGTGCTTTGAGACGAGTGCCGAAAGCACCCGCGGTACCACTCAAATTGCAGAAAAACTGCCACTCTAGGCCGTGCGGCCCGTATGCGCTCACGCGGCGTCACGGGGAGG
>CAMGGT010000239.1 GCA_946055715.1 uncultured Clostridia bacterium
TGCCGATGGTGACGCTTGTAAGCGAGGAACAATCGTGGAACGCACCCTCGCCGATGCTGGTCACGCTGTCGGGGATAGTGATGCTTGCAAGCGAGGAGCAACCGCGGAATGTATACTCGCCGATACTTGTCACGCTATTGCCGATGGTGACGCTTGTAAGCGAGGAACAATCGTGGAACGCACCCTCGCCGATACTTGTCACGCCGTCGGGGATGGTGATGCTTGTCAGCGAGGACCAACCGGAGAACGCATAATCGCCGATGCTTGTTCCGTTAATGACTACGGTTTGCAAACTGTTTCGGGGCATGTAACGAACGGCGGTTGTAGGCAGGGTTGCCTCTTGAATGGGACAACCGGTGAACGCGCCCTCGCTGATGTTGGTTACCGTAGTTGGAATCGTGATGCTTGTGAGCGCACTGCAACCACGGAATGCATCGATTTCAATATTGGTAACACCTTCCGGGATGATCAAACTTGTGAGAGAGGAGCAATAACAAAATCCCCCGCTTCCGATGCTTGTTACGGGTTTACCTTTGTATGTATCCGGCAAGGACACAGACGCGGGCAGGTTTTTATTGTCTTTCACCTTGATTTCGTATGTATCATTCGGCAACAGGGTATATGTAAAATATTTGTTCGATGTATTGGCCGTGTCACACGCGCAAAGTACCAGCGCGCACAGACACGCAAAAAGAAGCAGAAACAATGCTTTTTTGACCGTTTGTTTTCTCATTTTGTTGTCCTCCGTTGATAAAGTGATATACGAACCTGTTATCCTGACATTTGTTATCCTTGTTTTTTCGCCGCCAGCCCTCGGTCGTGCGCAGGGGACAGATGACATAATCATTCATCTAATAGTGTATTAAGTGAATATTTTGGCTATATTTTACCATCAAGGCCATATCTTGTCAACCATAGATGTCCGTCAAAAAGCGGTTTTGCCGATTTTTCGACGACTTTTTCATTTTTGGGGGAATATTTGATGCATCTGCGTCACCTTTTTTCGTTTTCAAATGCGTGTTTTGTTCATCTAATACACTTGATGTACGATAAATAAATGTACTTTTCAGCCAAGATCGGGGTGCTTTCGCAACGACCAAACAAGGCAAACACCCCACAAAGAACAAAAAAACTGCCGCAAATGCATGTATGCGCATTTGCGGCAGCGATATGATGTATGGGAATTCAGACAAAAGAGATGCGAGATGCGTTTTCAATCGTCAGCCGGGAAAATTGCCTGCATTGATGTATGATTCCGGCAGGGTCACGGCGGTGGTGCCATACCCGGAAATAACGATCTCCGCGCCGGTATTGTCGGAGTTTTCAAGGTAAGCGTAGGTCAGCTTGCCGTTTTCAAACTGCATTTTCAATTTGTTTCCGTCCGCGGTGACCGAATAATACCCGTCGGCATAGGTAAGGTTGTCATACAGAGAAACAAAGAGGCCAAAGCAGTTCTCGCTGATCACATCGATGGTCATCACAGCCCGGTAAGCATCCTGTTCGGGCAAGATCTTCATTCTGGCCCAGGTCGATTCGGCATAAACATATATGTACGCATACGCATCCGTGACTTCCCAGAAGGAAACGACTTCCTGCTGCTCCTCGCGTTGGGTCAATCTGAGCTTGTTGTCTTGAATCTCGCAGACCATCACAACATTGTCGGGTATTTGTTTGAAGGAAAATGTCGCCGCAGTAACGCCCTCAAAGGTCAGCGCCGCCTCATACTCTTCTTTCGTCACGGTATGCCTGACGGCCGTAGTGCCGGCCGTGCCGGCAGTCAGTTGAATCTCGCAGGCGGTCAACGCCGTCGCCAAAGAGAAACACAGGCAAAGGGTCAGAACAAACAAAACGATTCTTTTCATGATGCTTCCTTTCTGTTGTGTAATTTATTTGATTGGCACAGTCGCCCCCTGCGGGCGGCCCCACCAAACAAATTCAAACCTCAAAAAAACATCTGCGTGCGGTTGGCAAAACATCCGGCAGACCGGCTGTTTTTGCAATGCGTTTTGGTCTGAAGCTACGGTTTTCCTTTTGAGTATATGCCGCCCGGCGGCAGAATTTTGTCGGATGACGGCTGCAACGGGCAGTTTTTTAATGAACGAGAGCGGGAAGAGACATTGGTTGCCCGTCCGCGCGCGGTTATTGCTGGGGGACGATGGTGGCAGGGTCTTTGACGATACAGCGCGGGGGAATCACACCTCTGACGCGGGTAAGCGGGTAGACGCGGGTGGCGTTGCCCACGATCGTGCCGGGGCAAAGCACGCTGTTGCACCCGATATCGGCAAAGTCACCCAGGATGGCGCCCATCTTGCGCAGGCCGGTGGGGATCTGCTCGCCGTCTGCCTTGACGGTGATATTCGAGTGGTCGCCCTTGAAGTTAGAGGCGATCACCCCTGCGCCCATGTGGGCCTTATAGCCCAGCACAGAGTCGCCGACATAGTTGTAGTGCGGCACCTGCACGCCGTCAAACAGCAGGGCGTTTTTCAGCTCGGTGGAGTTGCCCACGACCGCGCCGCGTCCCACCAGGGCGCTGCCGCGGATGAAGGCGCAATGGCGCACCTCGGCTTCCGCACAGATGATGCAGGGGGCGCCGACGGAGGCCGTGGGGGCGACTTTGGCCGTTTTGTGGATCCACACGCCCTCCGTGGGGCAGTCATATTCATCCGCGGGCAATTGTTTGCCCAGCGCCAAGATCAACTCTTTCAGCCGCGGCAAAATCTCCCAGGGATAGTTCGTTTGTTGCAAAGCGTCCCCCAAAAGGGAACGGGAAAAGTCAAACAGGTCTGCTGTGTGCGGGATGGTCATGCGATATC
>CAMGGT010000240.1 GCA_946055715.1 uncultured Clostridia bacterium
CTCCCCTACCGAGAAAGGAACAAAATTGCAGGCATTTTTCTGCCTCCCTCCGGGATGGGAGCAAGGAGCAAGCGGGTGCAAGAGCAGAGAACCGTTCATTGTTGCGGGCGGATATGGAATCCGCCCCTACGAGAAACAAGACACAACAGCGGGCGATTCATGAATCGCCCCTACGGGGAGAACGGCGAAGCGGTGGAAGGAGCCCGCGGGACGAACAGCCGAAGCCGTTGATTTCGCGGTAGGGGAGGGGCTTGCTCCTCCCGAATATTCGGTCAGATGAAAACCCTGCGGTGAGGTTGCAAAAGAACAATTACAGTTGATAGAAACCCGATTTCCGCGTGTAACTGCTCAAGATTTTGTCATGATACCGGACGATATACACACAATGATATTCTTGCATGAAAAGGCGGGGGGGGAGCAATGCCATTTGTCGCAAATGGCATCGCACCTCCCCTACCGTCAGCTAACCACTCTACCAAAGCCCACCGAAGGTCAACTATCAATGCCTTCCCCAGCGGGGAAGGGGGACCGCGAAGCGGTGGATGAGGAGAACATTTTTTGTTCATTCAAAGAATGTGAAGGGCTATATACCAATCATCGCTTTTCGTTCTCGCCCGCAAGTTGCTCTTTTCCTATGTAGAGAGCGAGCGGTAGGGGCGGGAGATAGCGGGCGAGAGCGAAAAGCGCTTATAAAATAAAACAGCATATCTCTTTGTATCGTTAGAAAAAGAAAGTAAAAAATCTACCAAAATAATATATATCTTATCGCTTTTCGTTCTCGCCCGCAAGTTGTGTCTTTTCCTATGTAGAGTGCGAGCGGTAGGGGTGGGAGAGAGTGCGGCGAGAAAGCGGGAACGCGCGGCGTGAGGCGTACAGGTGTACGTCGAGCCGCGCGGTCGCGTTTAGAAAAGCGATTATAAAATAAAACAGCATATCTCTTTGTATCGTTAGAACATGAAAGTAACGAATTTACTTAATAATATATATTCATCGCTTTTCGTTCTCGCCCGCTATCTCCCACCCCTACAAAAACAAGGGACGGCGCTGCTTGCCCTCCCCCGCCATTTGCAGCACATCCGGCAGACAGGTAAAATCTGCCACCAGCGAGTGCGGTTTTTTGTCGGGTTCATCCTGCCGCATGGGCACAAAAAAGACCTGTTTGCGCAGCAGCATGGTGGCGATGTTGGCCAGATTGGAGGACAGCGAGTCGTTTGAGGCAAGGGCAATGATGGTGGGGCGGTCTGCCCGCAGATGCGCCTTTGCCGCCATGGTGACGGGGGTGTCGGTGATGCCGTGGGCCATTTTGGCCAGCGTGTTGCCGGTGCAGGGCGCAATGATCAGCGCTTCCAAGGGATGCACGGGGCCGAGCGGCTCGGCTTCCACCACGGTATGGATGGCGGCACGGCCACACATTTCTTCGACCGTGCGGCGAAATTCCTCCGCCTTCCAGAAGCGGGTGTCGGTATGATAGACGGCATCGCTCATAATGGGCTGTATTTCCAGTCCGGACGCGCGGAGTTGCCGCAGTGCGGCCAGCGCGTGGGACAGAGTGCAGAAAGAACCGCAAAAGGCAAAACCAATCATAAAAAATCCTCTGTTTGATGCTTCCTTGCGGATAAAACATTTTTTCCCTGTGGGATGACGATTACAGGTCCGGCGGAAGAAGGCGCAACACCGCTTCGGCCACCGCCCGGCCGGCAGAGACGGGGAACCACTTGCCGGGCAACCCGGGCGCCTCAATCAGGTGGGGGGCATTGGGGGTTTGCGGCAGGGTGACATTCTGCCCGCCTGCCAGTTCCACGATGCAGGCATTGGGGGAAAGGACGCCCAACGCCGCCGGACCCAGCAACGGAAAAGGAACAGTATTAAAGACCAGATCTGCCCCGCCAAGCGCCCCCTGCGCCAACGCATCGGTGGGCAGTGCGCGGATGGCGCCGCACAGCACGGCTTCGGCGCGGTCTGCCGGTTTGCGTGCAAACACAGTCACAGACGCCCCCAATGCGCAGAGGTGGCGCATGAGCAGACGGGCGATCCGTCCATGCCCCACAACCGAGACCCGCGCGCCCCGCAGGGAGATCTCGCTTTCCCGTATGGCCAGCCCGACGGCCGCCTCGGCCGTCAGGGCGGCATTTTCCCACAGAAAAGCGGGGTCTTCCAGAAGGTCAAACAGCCGGCAGTCACTTTTGCGCGCGGCACAGACAAAGCGGTCGGGCGCGCCGCCGCAAAAGCAACAGCGCACGCGGGAGAGTAACATTTCGATCCCGGAAAGGGAAGGAGGCGGGCTTTTTGCCTGACAGCAGAATATGCCGCCTCTGACCAGCGGTATCGGCAGAAGCAACACCTCCGCCGAAGGCAGATCGTCCGTCTGCGGGCAAATGTCTGCCCCTTCGGGCACGTCTGCCGCAAGGCAATAGGTCACATGGTGGCCGCGCGCGGTCAGCACACGTCCTGCTTCTGTCAACCGCCGGTCTCCGCCGCATACAATGACATTCAAATCGCTCACCTCCGGGACAATGATCCCATCTACAATATATGCCGCCCGCCGGAATCTGACACAGAAAAGGGACGGGAAAGGGGCTGTTGCAAATGCGACAGCCCCAAGTGAATAAGTAATAGTGAAGAGTGAAAAAGTCAGATAGTATTGGCTTCCGCAGCTTCGTTGTTTATATCGCAAGGTAGGGGAGGTGCGATGCCATTTGCGACAAATGGCATTGCTCCCCCCGCCTTTTGCAATGGCACACCTCATCCACCGCTTCGCGGTCCCCCTTCCCCCACTGGGGAAGGCATTTAAAAGTTGACCTTTGGC
>CAMGGT010000241.1 GCA_946055715.1 uncultured Clostridia bacterium
GCGGGAGGCAGTCAGTCCGCGGACGCGGTGTCTGCATAGGTAAATGTCATTTCCATGCGCAGGTTGACAGACCCTTCCGACGACCACAGGTTCAGCTGCAACACAACCGACTGCACCTGCTCCGTTGCGGTGCCTGCCTTAATGGTAAGCGAGCCGCTCATCAGCGAGCCGGTGACGATGTCTGCCAGCCACGAGGGGATCTCACGGGTGTTGATGCCGCCGGTGAAGGTCAGCGTGCCGTCCGTTTCGTTTTCTTTGACGGAGAGAGAGGTAAAGTCATTTTCCGAGAGGGGCAGCGAGCAGGCAGAAAAGTACAGCGTGCCGCCGGCTTCACTTTCCGTCAGGTAGACGGTGGAGGTCTCGGTCACCACGCCGCCGGCATCGATGACCCGGTGGTCTTCGTCAATAACAAAGGGCGTAAGCCGTTGGGTGGTGGTCTGCAGGCAGAAGCACTTTTCGCCGTTTACCTGCGTGAGGGTCAGCTCTTCGGTATGCTCCAGCGTTTCCTGCCCGGACGAGCGGAGGGTGAGGCAGCTCCGGGACGAGGCAGGGGAGGAGATGGCCATCATGCGGGCAAAGTCCTCTATGGTGTATTCTTTTTTGGGGGGCGTATCATCTGTGGTTGCGGTGGTGGGGGGGGTCGTGTTGGTGACGGGCGGTGTGGTGCCGCCGGAGGAAGTGGTCGGTGAATCCACCAAGCAGGAAGAAAGCGCAAACAAAAGGCACAGAAACAGCACCGGCACGAGAAAAGAAGAGAAAAGGCGCTTCATCAGAGCATCCCTCCTTTCCGCAAAAGGCCAAGCACAAACCGCATGCAGTTTTGCATGATGCGCAGGGCTGTGTTGTCGATCTGCTGTCTCCACCCGGGTCCCGATTCGCGGAGCAGGGCCTGCCCGTTTTCCATCGTTTCGTTGATGGCAGAGACAGAACGGTTATAGGCATCAATGCATTGGTCCAGCGTGTTTTTGGCGGCAACAACGCCGAATGTGGTGTCATCTGCTTCGCCGTACAGGCCACAGGCATACGCCAACAGACCGCGCAGTGTGCCACCCTGGCTGTTGACGCAGCTCTCCACCGCCCGCAGAAACAGGGCGGAGGGAGACGACGGATCCTGCTCGATCGGCAGGCGTCCGGCGGGCAGGGTGATGGCGTGAGACAAGCTTTGTGTGCCCTGCGAAAGAGACACGCTTTGGATGATGTCGGCCGCGCCGTTTCGCGGCAGGGTCACAACGCTTACGGTATAGAAGTCTCCGTCCTGCGCCTCCCATTCGGGGATCGTCAGGGTCACGGGGATGTCCAGCGGCTGGTCCTCATAGCGAAAGCCCGCAATGCCGCTGTATTGTTGCCAGGAGAGGTATGCCTCCATGGAGAAGGGGGCGTCCGTCCATGCCCGCACCTGCCCTGCGCTGTCGCACAAACAGACCCGCACATAGCCGGACAGCGCGGTGGTGAGATAGTTGGAGAGGGAGACGGTCACGGCGCGGTTTTCTCCCGCAAAACTTGCCATATCAGTCGCGCGCACCCCGTCTGCCGTCCACACGGCGCCGCCCGCCGAGAGGGAGGTCAGCGTGCGGTTGCCGGAGGTGTCGGTTTTACTGCGCAACATGTCTGCGTAGACACCGGTGAAAGAAAAGAAGTTCTGGGTCTGCGCACCGTGTCCGAACAGGTTGTCGCGCACGGATACATTTTCATAGTAGGCATACCCGGCCGCCGCACTGCCGATCTGAATGGGGCACGCCCCGCCGTTGATCCAGTTCTGCCTGATCTGAATGTCGCTGACCCCGCCGCCGAACTCCGATTTCAGGATCACGCAGGCATTGGTGACGGTGGCTCCGGTACGCATGGCATCTATGCGGTTGCCATATAGGTAAACGCTGTCGGTATTGCGGGGGCCGCCATGGCTGTCGTCCACCGAAAACTGAAAACAGTCGGGGTGGGGGTTGCCGCCGTTCAGTCCCCCGGTGCAGAAGAAGCAAGAGACAAACCGCTGACCCGAAAAGCCCTTCACATGGTCTGCCCACACATCATGCAGATAGCACCGCACGGCGGTGATATTCGGGCCGTAGAGCAGGGCACTGGTCGAGCCCTCCAGCTCTGCATCATAAAGATACACCTGCCCCTGCGCGTTCGAGATGGCGGTGCGTATGCCGCAGCCGTTCATCTCTCCCGCATCCAGATAAAAATCCCGCAACAGCACATCTTCTGTGGTAGAAAAAGTGAAGTAGCCGTCTGTGATGCAAAAGCCCTCAAAGCAGTTGCCATACAGGGCGGCAACCGCATCGGTCACAGTATATTTTGTCCATGTATAGGTCGTGCCGTTCCAGGTCCATGTGCTGGTTTTGGCGGGCACATCGGGATACTTGGCCGAGAATTCTGTCAGTTCTTCCCTTGGCGTCACATGGCCGGTGTTCATGCGGTCGGGGTAGACATAGGCCGTTTGCAGAGAAATGCCTTTTTTCGCTTCCGCCCACCAGTCGGCGGGGTCGGCAGAATACCGCGCGCCGTATGCGGGCAGCGCGGTTTGCCATGCGGCCAGTCGGTCGGACGAGAAGGTGAAGCCCTCACCCTCCGCTTCTCCCTCGGCAGAGACGGGCAAAAAAGCAACGCACCCCAGCATCATCAGAACGGCCAGAAGGGCAGCCATCGTTTTTTTCATTTTTTGTTCCTTTCGGGAATGGGCATGGCCGCGGCCCTCCGCCGGAAAAGACGGAAACCGGGGGCCTTTTTCTGTGTTTGTGTTTATTGTATACCAAACAATTCGATTTGTCAATCTGCACGGCTTGTCGGCTGTGGATCTGAT
>CAMGGT010000242.1 GCA_946055715.1 uncultured Clostridia bacterium
GCATAATACTTGTCCGAAAGATCGCCGTAAAATAATTCTTTGTCCTGTCTGACAAGCGGTCTGCCCAGGTAGGAAAGATACTTTCCTTTGATGTTTTTTTCTACGATCATCTTCTTGTCTCCTTTCTTTTGATATTGAACGACAGCTTGTCTTATCACACCTTCATCTTACACGACGCACAACACTTTGTCAATGCAAGGGACAAAGTTCGACAGGATGAAGATTGTGCGAAAAAACAAGCTTTTTCGCCATCTGTCAGAGGCAGAACGGCGACATGCGGAGAAAGGCGTCGCCCGGCACCTTTCCGCTGGGGAAAAAGCAAGGGTAAAGGGCATCTGCTACGGCTTCGCGGGCGGCCTGGTTTGCCGCTTCGGGGGACAGTTTGTCCGCGTCGGCGGGTTTGGTCAGGATCTCCGTTCTGCCGTGTTTTTTTATCTCTTTCAGCATCCCGCGGCCGACCTCGTCCATCGCAAGCACCTGCGTGTACGCGGGGGGCGTCTGCATGCTGTCGTTCGTAGTGCCGAAAACCGCATGCAAAACCGCTCTGCGCACCCGTGCTTCCGGATGAGAGGCGGAAACCGAACGCCGAATCAGATCATGATAAGAAGCCGCCTTCTCTGCTGCGGCAAGCAGTCTGTGCCGCAGATTTGGGGCACATTCAAAACAGTTGTCACCCACACCGTGCAGGCGCAGAGAAGAAAGAACAATGGCAGAGAGTGCTGTATCGCTTGCGGCCACGCGCCCGCTTTCAAGGCAGGCCGACAAAATGTCTGCCGAGGGGGCAGGCATGGCCGCAAATGCCTCATCCGGCTTGCCTTCCGCCACCAAACGGCGGATGCAAGAGGCAGAGGCATAGCCGTCGGCTATATCTTCTGTGTTGTGGGGCACATTGCGCAACACGAAATGAGGGCGCAGCCGGGAAGATGCAGCATCAATTGCCCGCAGGTACGAAACGGCCAGAATGTTGTTGGGAGAGCGGATGAGGTCCGCGGCTGCCTGCGGGAGCAGGGAACGGATGGCCGCTTCTCTTGCCTCAGCAAAACTGCGGGCTTCTGCCCCGTGAAGCGAAAGTTGCCTTTGCAGGGCATCTTCATACTGAGGGGTGTTCTGCAGGCGGGCAAGCGCCACCAGCATGTCCGGAGCGTCTGTCTCGCACCCAAAGGAAAGTGCATCGGCAATGCCCAGACGGTCGATCAGAGAAACGGCATACTTCGCAAAATAGTCTGCTCCCGATACCGAAAAAGGAAAGGGCAGGGAAAGCACAAGGTTTACGCCGCACCTGACCGCGGCCTCCGCACGCGAGAATTTGTCCAGCAAAGCGGGGGTGCCGCGCTGTACATAGTTGCCACTCATCACCGCCAGAATGCGGGTGTCTGTTCCGAAATCCTGCCGGATGCGGCAGAGTTGCCGTTCATGCCCGCGGTGAAACGGATTGTATTCGCAGATGATCGCCGCGGTGGTCATAAAATCGTCAGCTCCTTTTTACAGAAAAAACATTGCTTTTGGGCAAAAACTCCTGTATAATAGTCGGGTAAAAACTTCACACAGGAGAGATACGCGATGGATGTATTGGTCGTAAACGCCGGTTCCAGTTCCATGAAATACCAACTCATCAACACCGAAACAGGTGATGTGCTGGCAAAGGGACTGTGCGAAAGGATCGGCATTGATGGAAAAATTGAGCACAAAATGCCGGGCAGAAGCCCCTATTCGGTGGAGAAGCCCCTGCACAATCACACGGATGCCATCCGGTTTCTGATGGAGATCCTCACGGATGCCGAGCATGGGTGCATCACTTCAATGGAGCAGATTGGGGCGGTGGGGCACCGCGTGGTACACGGCGGTCCTTACTTCAACAGTTCCGTGCTTGTAAATGAGGAGGTCATCTCCAAACTGGAGCTGTGCCGCGACCTTGCGCCGCTACACACAGCGCCGGCGCTGATGGGCATCCACGGGTGCATGGAGGCGCTTCCGGATGTGCCGCAGGTGCTGGTGTTTGACACGGCCTTCCACCAGACCATGCCGCCGGTCGCCTATACCTATCCCATCTCCAAAGAGATGGCAAATAAGTATCATATCCGGCGCTATGGCTTCCACGGGACCTCTCACCGCTATGTTTCGGGTGAGATGATCAAGATTCTGGGCATGCCGGCGGAAGAGACGAAGATCGTCACCTGCCATTTGGGCAACGGTTCTTCCATTGCCGCCGTCAAAGGCGGAAAGGTGCTGGACACGACCATGGGCTTCACCCCACTGGACGGAATACCGATGGGCACACGCTCCGGCAGCATAGATCCCGCCGTTGTCACCTATCTGATGGACAAAGAGGGATGGAGCATTGCACAGACCAATGCCTATCTCAACAAGTCCTGCGGCCTTTTGGGCATGAGCGGTATCTCTTCCGACTGCCGCGACATTCTCTCTGCCGCAGAGCAGGGAAATGCCGATGCACGGTTGGCGCTGGATGTGCTGTCGTATCAGATCAAAAAATACATCGGCGCTTACGCCGCAGCCATGGGCGGCCTTGATGCGGTGGTCTTTACAGCCGGTGTCGGCGAAAACCAGGCCATCATCCGCAAGCAAAGCACGGAGGGGCTGGAATTTCTGGGCATTGACTTTGACGAAGCGGCCAATGCCGCGGTGACCCGCCCGGCACAAACCACCTGTCTTTCCAAACCCGGTTCAAAGGTGAAGGTGTACCTCATTCCCACAAACGAAGAACTGGTCATCGCCATGGACACCGCCGAGATCGCGGCCAAGGCACATTGAACA
>CAMGGT010000243.1 GCA_946055715.1 uncultured Clostridia bacterium
CCATATATGCCCTTAGAGATTCGTGGTCGGTTATTTGGTTAGTGGATTAATATGATGAAAGAGAGCACAGGGCAAGCCACCCTGTGCTTTGCGCAGTATGACCACGCGCAATGGCAGATGGCACAACATCATCAGAAGTTTTTGGGAGGGGGTGCGGGGGAGGGCTTTTTTCAAAAAGGCCTCCCCCCGCCGGCCGCGCGTCAATCCAGATGTGGCAACAGGCGCTTTTGGCACAGGGCATACAGCGGGGGAAGCAACACCAGTTGCAGGGCAATGCCCGGCAGGGAACCCGTCACCGCGCCCGCCCAGAAAAGCGAGAAGGAGAAGGTGGTACCCGACAGCCCTGCCAAAAGAAACCGCACACTGCCCCAGACCAGCCGCCCGGCGATCATGGCGATGACCAGTTCAAGGTAATACCAGCCGAGCTTTTTGGGAAAGTATTTGCGCAACAGTCCCGACAGCAGGCCATAGACGGCCAGTTCCGCCGCCATGGCAACCGCACCGGGAAAAAGCGGGGGCATCCCGAATATCAAAGAGCGCAACAGGGGCGCGACAAATCCCACGGCCAGTCCCCACGGCCACCCGCAGGTAAACCCGCACAGCAAGACCGGCAGGTGCATGGGGCACAGCATTTGCCCGATCTGCTGGATCTGCCCCGTCAGCAGGGGCAACAAAAGCGCTATGGCAAGCCAGAAGGCAGACAGCACCATCCGTTTGACGGTGAAGTATTTGGGAGCGTTATGCATGGTTGTTTTCCCTTTCGTTTCGGTTGTTTGACAAGGACATTGAGAGAAGGGAAGACGGTTTCCCCTCCGGCGTGACAAATATGCCACTATTATAGTCGGTTTTTGTCGCTTTGGCAAGCGTTTCGGCACAAAAAGTGTACGGAATGTAAAAAGAGGACTTCCCCAGGTCCCGTGGGGCATTCCGCGCTTGACAAAGCCACGGCCGCGCGCTACAATATACATATAGAGGAAGGCGGCATGCGCGTCTTCCGGAAAGGACAGTCAAATGGCCCAAACAGACAACGCCCCCGCCCCCGAATACATCACCCTTACAAACGACCTGGGCGAGCGGGTAGACTTTGAGGAGCTTGCAGGTGTGGAACTCGCCGATGATCGCGTGTATGTCATTCTGCAACCCGTCCCTTCTTCGGATGACTACGAGGAAGACGAAGTGTTCATTTTCCGCGTGGAGGAAAGGGATGACGGAAACGCAAGCTATTATGCCGAACAGGACCCCGACATCATCGAAACGGTGCTTTCTGCCTATGACCGTATGCTGGAGACGGCCGATACTGTCCCGGACACACCCACACAAAACTGATGGAGGTATGTTTGTATGAAGCGGATGCTTTCGTTTTTCCTTTTGCTCTGCATGCTTTCGGTCGCACTGGTGTGCGCCGTCTCCTGTGCCGGCAGCGGTCTTGATGCAGACGGCGGGGTTGCCGGATATCCCTTATATAAGGGCAGTGAGAGCGCCCCGGCAGACGGGGCGTCGACCGAAGACGGCAGCTCTTCCAACCAGAACATTCCCGCCGCCGGCTCCATTACCGCCTTCGCGTGGGACGACAACGCCTACTATGACTATTTCCGCTCGGAGTTTGCACAGGGGTCGGCAGAAGACGGTTCCGACAACGGCAAATTCTATGATTTCCCCACAAAGGACTGGCATCTTGACTCTTCCCGCCGCCTGACCGTCACGGTCACCTGCGGGGATGCGCCCGTCGTGGGGGCGGTGGTCTCTGCCATCTCCGCCGCCGAGCAGGTCGTGGGGACGGCCGTCACGGATGCGCGCGGCATCGCTTACCTGTTTGCCTCCGATGAAGTGACAAGCGTCAGCGCCATCTCCGGCACCGCTTCTGCTTCCGCAGATGTTGCGGCGGGCGAGAGTGCCGTCACGCTTGCGCTGGAATCCGCCGCCGATAAGATCAACTTCATTCAGCTGATGTTCGTTCTGGATGTCACCGGCTCGATGGGAGACGAACTCACCTACCTGCAAAAAGAGGTGGAGTATGTCATCAACTATGTGGCGGGGGCAGATGCAGACACCCGCATTCAGCTGGCCCTGCTGTTCTACCGGGATGACGGTGACACAGAGAAGTTCGCCTACCATGATTTTCTGGATGTCACCAATGCCGACAACCTTGCCCTGCAGCTGAAAGCACTGAATGGCCAGTCGGCCACCGGCGGCGGCGACTATCCCGAAGCGGTGGACGAAGCACTTGCGTTGGCCATGTCCAAACAGTGGTCGGACGGTGCCGCCACCAAACTGATTTTCCACCTGTTGGACGCGCCGCCGCATGAGGATGACGCCAAGCGTACCCGTTATGCGGAAGCTGTCACCTCCGCCGCCGCGCAGGGCATCCGCGTATGCCCCATCCTGGCCAGCGGTGCCGACCGGCTGTGTGAATACCTTTGCCGTCAGACCGCCGTCATGACGGGCGGCACCGTCATCTTCATCACAGACCATTCGGGCATCGGCGGCGCACACTATGACCCCGACCTGCCGAATGTCGTCGTCGAATATCTCAACGACCTGATGGTGCGGCTGATCCTCGGTTATCACACCGGCACATTTGCACCCCCCGTGGCCTGGAACGCTCCCGCCGAAGAACCCGCCCCCGCGGACTGACACGGCGCGCCTGGGGCTGTCGCATGAAGGCAGGGGTGAAAAGAGGGGTGTTGCGAGTCGTTTTTTGCTTTTGCAAAGTCCCGTTACCGTAGGT
>CAMGGT010000244.1 GCA_946055715.1 uncultured Clostridia bacterium
GACTTGACAAGCCCATAGTCGAACAGCTCCTGCAGGTCGCTGTAAGTAAACTTGTCCTGCTTTTTGGCGTTCTCACTGATGACGACCGCCCCAATGACGATCACAAGGATCAGAAACAGAAAAAAGAGGATGCTTTTAAGATTTGCCTTCATTTGCTATGATGCCTTTCATGAATTACCTTGATATGCCTTGGGGTCAAGCACCCCCACATATGGGAGGGCGCGGTACTTCTCGTCATAGTCCAGCCCGTAACCGACGACAAATTCATCCGGGATCTGTTTTCCGACATAATCGGGAGTGAATTCCACCTCGCGGCGGGCGGGCTTGTCAAGCAGGGTGACGGTGCGCACGCTTCTTGCACCCTTAAGTTTGAAATAGTCTACCAGGTAGGAGAGGGTGCGGCCGCTGTCGATGATGTCCTCCACAATGAGGATGTCGCAGTTCTGTATCTCCTTGATGGAGACATCTAAGATGATGCGGATGTCTCCGCTGGACACGGTGCCCGACCCATAGGAAGAGACCCGCATGAATTCAATCTCCACAGGTGTGCGTATGCGCTTCATCAGATCGCCCATAAACACGACAGAGCCCTTGAGGATGCCCAGCAGGATCAGCCGACCGCCCTCCCGTTTTGCATAGTCCTGGTCGATCTGGGCTGCCACTCTTCGCACGATGGTGTCCAGTTCTTCCTCGGAGACGAGTATCTTTTGAATGTCCTTATCCATTTTCTCCTCCACAGTAGCCATAATATACATAGACGGTGCGGTTTTCGTTTGTGACTTTGTCTTCCCGCGGGGCAAAGCCCGGCACCCAGACGATGCCCTTGTCGTCACACAAAACGGGGATCAGCCGGCGGGGCACGGCTTGCAGGCGCTTGTCGGCCAGCATTTTTTTGATCTTGTGGGTCATGCCTCCGTAGGCAAACGCATCGCCGTCTGTTCGCTGACGCACAAACAGGTTCCCTTCGATTTTAACAGAACTGAGGTCAGCTTTAATGGAGATTTTGTAAACATTTGTCGGTTTATCTTTGAAATAGTGCGGATCGTCCGTCAAAATCATCACCGCATCCCTGCCCTCAAGCACATTGCGCCCCATGTGGAGCTTCTGCTCCGGCAGGGGCATATCGGGGGCGTTTGAAGAAAAGACCAGCCGGCCGCCCTCCGCATACGCGCAAATGCCGCCGGGAAAACGCTGGATAAAGGTGGTGTGGCCGGAAGTGATCATCTCCACCATAGGATTGATGTGGCTCTCTTCCAGCATATCCGCCCCGCCGGCATTCCGGTAGAGCATGGCAATGATGCGCTTGATGAGCGCGGGATGCAGACGTGCCAGATCGGCCGTCTGTACGCGGGTGATGACATTGTGCTGTTCCGCCCAGGTCTCTGCTGTGCGGTCAATATAATCCAGGTCATCCCGCACCCGCATACACATGGCGCTGACTGCGTCGTCCAGGCCGGGGTTGAGCTTGCGCATGGCGGGCAGGATCTCATGGCGGATATAGTTGCGGGTATAGCGTGTGTCGGCGTTGGTGGCGTCCTCCACATAGTCCTGCCCCGCGCCCTTCAGCGCACAAAGCACCTCCTGTTTGGAAAAGGCAAGCATGGGGCGAAGCACCCGCCCGCGCGCGGCGGGAATGCCGCACAGACCGCGCAGACCGCATCCTCTTGCCATGTGGAACAGCACCGTTTCGGCATTGTCGGTGGCGTTGTGGGCGGTGACCACATACGAGAGACCGGGGTGCTCGTTGAGATAGTGCGCAAACAGGCGATATCTCTCCTCCCTTGCGGTTTCTTCAATGCCCTTCCCCCTTTCAAGCGAAAGGCGGGGCACATTGACAGACTCGATATAGAGGCGCACGCCCTTGTGCAGGCAGAGTTTTCGGCAAAAATCCTCATCCCGCACGGATTCGTTGCCGCGAATCATGTGGTTGACATGGATGGCTTCCAGCAAAAAGCCGTATTTTGCCGACAACTGAAGCAACGCGAGCAGAAGTGTGACCGAATCCGCCCCGCCGGAGAGCGCCAGTAAAAGCCCGCGCCCCTTGGGCAGAAAGGAACAGGACAGAAGGGATTTTTCCACCCCTGCCGTGATCTGCGCCAGCGTGGTGTCTGTGCTCATCCGGCGGGCACCTCCTCAATGTTTTCCAAGGTGCGGAACTTGGTGAACTGTCCGATCCACCCCATTTTTACCGTCTCCACGGAACCGTGGCGGTTTTTGGCCACAATGACCTCTGCCGTGTTAGCATCGGGAGAGGTCTGGTCATCCTGCGTATTATAGTATTCGCTTCTGTAGAGGAAAAGAACGATGTCGGCATCCTGCTCGATGGCACCGGAGTCGCGCAGATCGGAAAGCATGGGCTTTTTGTCTGTGCGGCCCTCGTTGCCACGCGAAAGCTGGGCACAACAGATGACAGGCACGCCCAGGTCTTTTGCCATGATCTTGAGATTTCGTGAAATGTCGGAGACTTCCTGCACGCGGTTGTCTGTTTTTTTGGTGCTTTGCATCAATTGCAGATAGTCCACCACCACCAGCCCCAGGTCTTTCACACGGCGAAGCTTGGCCTTCATGTCTGCCACGCTGACGGAGGAAGAATCGTCGATGAGAATATTGCACCCCGCAAGCGCACTTGCGGCATCTGCAAGGCGCGTCCAGTCGTCCGGCTTGATCTCGCCGGAGCGCAGGGCGTGGCTGTCAACCATGGCTTCGCTTGAAAGCATACGGGTC
>CAMGGT010000245.1 GCA_946055715.1 uncultured Clostridia bacterium
ATGGCTGCCAAGCCGGTTCGGTCTGTATGAATTTTGCATATTTTTATAAAAATATTGCATTTTGGCTTGTATCTCTGCGCTTTTCGTATTATAATAGGAGCAATTATTCTCGCGCTGTTATACATCGCTTTGCAAGGAGGCAAACCATGCGTATCTACAATTTTTCAGCCGGCCCCTCTACCCTGCCCGAAACGGTACTGCGGCAGGCACAGGAGGAGTTGCTTGACTTTAACGGCACCGGCATGAGCATCACCGAGATCAGCCACCGTGCGGGTGCCTATATGGAGATCAACACCGAGGCGCAGGAAAATCTGCGCCGCCTGATGGCCATCCCGGACGATTATTATGTGCTGTTCGTGCAGGGCGGTGCTTCCCAGCAGTTTGCCGCCGTGCCGCTGAATCTGCTGGGCGGGTCCGGCCGTGCAGACTATCTGCTGACGGGCAATTTTGCCACCAAGGCCTATGAGGAAGCCGCGCGGTACGGTGATGTGGCCGCCGTTGCCTCCTCCGCCGACAAAAACTATACCTACATACCCGACCTTTCGACCGTGCCCTTCCGCCCCGACACCGACTATGTGCATTTCACGCACAACAACACCATCTTCGGCACCCGGTTTGCGGAGCTGCCGCAGGTGGCGTCAGAGCTGGCATGCGACATGTCTTCCTCCATTTTGAGCGAGGTGGTGGATGTGTCCCGCTTCGGGGTGATCTATGCCGGTGCGCAGAAGAATGTCGCCCCCGCCGGATTGACCATCGTCATCGTCAAAAAGTCGCTGGTGGACGGCCGCAAGCCGCTGGACATCTGCCCCACCATGCTGAAATACGCCACCCAGGCGAAGGCAGACAGTCTCTATAACACCCCCAACTGCTTTGCCGTCTACATTGCCAACCTGGTCTTCCGCCATTTGCTTGAGCAGGGCGGCGTGGCCGGAATGGAAAAGATCAACCGCGAAAAGGCACAACTGCTCTATGACTACATCGACGACTCCGGCTTCTACACAAACAGTGTGGAAAAGAAGTACCGTTCCCGCATGAATGTCACCTTCTTCTGCAAAAACAAAGACCTGGACGCCGCCTTTGCCAAGCAGGCCGCCCAGAACGGCATTGCCTCCATCAAGGGGCACCGGATGGTGGGCGGCATGCGCGCCTCCATCTACAACGCCATGCCCATCGAAGGTGTCAAGCATCTGATCGGCTTCATGCAGAAGTTTGCCGCCGAAAACAAAAACGCCTGATTGCCCGCCCCATCTAAAGGAGACACCGACATGAAAGAGATTCTTACCCTCAACAAGATCAGCCCCCTCGCCCTGGGCGAATTCCCCGACGGCTATGCGCTGGTCGACACCGCAGAGGCCCCGCTGGGCATTCTGCTGCGCAGTTTTGACATGCACACCTACGACCTGCCCGCAAGCGTGCTGGCCGTTGCCCGCGCAGGTGCGGGCACCAACAACATTCCCTCCGCCGACTATGCCGCAAAGGGCGTGGCCGTGTTCAACACGCCGGGCGCCAACGCCGACGCCGTCAAGGAACTGGTGCTGTGCGCGCTGTTTTTGGGCGGGCGCAAGATCATCCCCGCCATCCGTTGGACAGAACAGCAGAAGGGCAAAGGAGCCGAGATCCCCGCGCTGGTCGAAAAAGGCAAGAAAGAGTTTGCCGGCTGTGAGATCGGCGGCAAGACACTGGGCGTCATCGGTCTGGGTGCCATCGGCATCCGCGTGGCCAACGCCGCGCTGGCGCTGGGCATGACGGTGGTGGGATATGACCCCTACCTCTCGGTTGAAAACGCGTTGATGCTTTCCCGCGGGGTGTCCCGTGCGGCCTCCGTGGAAGAGATCTACTGTCAAAGCGACTTTATTACCCTGCATGTACCCCTGCTTGCAGACAACCGCGGCATGATCGGCGAAAAGGCCATCGCCGCAATGAAGAACGGCGCCGTGCTGGTCAACTGTGCGCGGGGCGAGCTTGCGGACAATGAGGCGGTCATCCGTGCACTGCGCAGCGGCAAGCTGGCGCGCTACATCACCGATTTTGCGGCGGATGAACTGCTGGGCGAACCGGGGGCCATCTGCCTGCCGCACCTGGGTGCCTCCACGCCGGAAGCCGAAGACAACTGCGCCGTCATGGCGGCAAAGGAACTCTATGACTATCTGGCGCACGGCAACATCACCCACAGCGTCAACCTGCCGGACTGCGCCCTGCCCCGCTCGGCGGCCAACCGTCTGACCTGCGTCCATCTCAACCGCCAGAACATGATCGCGCAGATCACCGCCTGCCTCGGCCGCGGCGGCGTCAACATCGAGAACTTCATCGACAAATCGCGGGGCGACTATGCCTATACCATCATCGACACAGACGACAGCATCTCCCCTGCGCTGTTGCATGAGCTGGAAGAAGTCGAGGGGGTCATCCGCGTGCGCCTGCTTTGACGCTTGTTTTACGCCTCAAGCACGATTACTCTCTGCCCCCCGAAAACAGCTTGCTTTTTCGGGGGTTTTTTGTTTTGAACGGTATTTTGCTTTTTTGATTTTCTCAAAACAACCGGCATGATTGCCGCGCAGCGACCGTTCTTGCGGGTGTTCGGGGTGGCGCTCCGGGGGATTTTTTGCCCGTTTTGGGGGCAAAAAAGGGTTTACCGCCCTTGGCGAGCAGTTTTTAGGGTCAAAATTTGTGCATTTTGCCCCATGTTTCAAAAAACAAAATGTGTTATAATAATGT
>CAMGGT010000246.1 GCA_946055715.1 uncultured Clostridia bacterium
TGCTGCAGCATGATCTCAGACACCCATACCCGATAGGGCGTGGGGTCTGACCGCCACGGAAGCTTTCGGCCGCAGGCGCGGTACCAGGCAAGCAGGGGCGCGGCGATCTGCCCCAGCGGCGCGGGCACAGCGGGCGCTGGGGCCGCCGCTTTGGCATCCGGCAGGTTCTGCTTCATCAGCCGAGACGGATGTGCTTGATGCGCACGGGGGTCAGGGGCTTGTCGCGCATGTCGGTCTTGACGGCGGCAATGTGGTCCACGGCCTCAATGCCCTCGGTCACATAGCCGAAGGCGGCATAGTTGCCGTCCAGAAATTCGCCGTCCGCATGCATGATGAAGAACTGGCTGGAAGCCGAGTTGGGCGCGGAGGTGCGCGCCATGGAGATGACGCCGCGCTTATGAGAGAGGGTGTTGCTGATACCGTTTGAACGGAACTCACCGCGGATCGTCTCTTTGGAGCCGCCCATGCCGGTGCCTTCGGGGTCGCCGCCTTGCACCATAAAGCCGGGGATCACGCGGTGAAAGGTCAGCCCGTCATAAAAGCCCTCCTTCACCAGTTTTTCAAAGTTGGCGCAGGTCAGCGGTGCCTGCTCGGGGCAGAGCTGAATTTTCATGACATCGCCGTTTTCCATTTCGATGATGACCATTTTTTTGTGTCCTTTCGTGTGTTTGTGAAAATGTGATTTTGGGGCAGAATTGTATAATCGCTTTGTTTTCTTCAATATACTGAATACTGAAACAGAAAAATCAACAGTCCGATATAGGCCGGGGGATGCCCGGCAGAAGGGGGCAGACGTCGTGGAAAACAAACTGTCTTTTCAGCGCATGGCGGCTATGGTCATTGTGGGTGCCGGCGCGCTGGGAGTGCTGTATCTGGCGGGCAAATATGTGTTGCCGGCCGCCCTGCCGTTTTTGCTGGCGTGGGGCGGCGCCTTTTTCATCCGGCCGGCCGCGTGTGCGCTTCATCGCCGTTTTCGCATTCCACGGAAGGTGGGGGCGGTGGCACTGTGCGTGCTGTGCTGGGCGGCGCTGTTTGCGGTGCTGTTTTTTGTGGGGCGGCGATTGTTTCTGGAACTGCGGGGGGCACTGGTCTGGATCAGCAGTGACCCGCCGGAACTGGAAGCATTTTTTGCCAAACTGGAGAGCATCCTTGCCTCCATCCGGCGCATTTTTTCACGCAATGAGGATGCGTCCGCCGGGGCGGGGAGCAGCGCCCTGCTGTCGCTTGCGGGGGCATTGCTCGGCAAACTGCCGGAATGGGCAGGCGGCTTTGTGGGCACACTTCCGCAGGGGCTGCTGTTCTGCGTGGTGACAGTGATCGCCTCGGTCTTTTTTGCGCTGGATCTGGAGCGCATCAACGCGGGGGTGCTGGGCCTGCTGTCCCCGCCCCGGCAGGAACGCCTGCGCCGCTGGCGACGGGGCATGTTCCGGGGGGCGTGGCGGTATGTCAGGGCATATCTGCTGCTGATGAGCATCACATTCCTGATTTTGTTGTGCGGCTTCTGGGTCATCGGGGTGCAGTATGCACTGCTGCTGTCTGCCATCTGCGCATTTGTGGACTTTTTGCCGGTGCTGGGGGTGGGCACCATGCTGATCCCGTGGGGGGTGTTCTGCCTTTGCACGGGAGATGTCCGGCAGGGCATCGGCCTGCTATTGCTGTATGGTGTGGCGGTGGTGGTGCGGGAATTTGCAGAGCCGCACCTCATCGGCCGCGAGTTCGGCATGTCGCCTCTGCTCACCCTCGTCTACCTGTATGCCGGGGTGACGCTGCTCGGCTTCTGGGGGCTGATCGTCGGGCCGGTGGTGGGGGTGCTGCTCCAGTCGCTGTGGCAGGGCAGCCGCAAAAACGACGAAGAACCCGCCACCTCCGACAAGGCAGAACAGCCACCCGACGCTCCACCGCCGCAGGACGGCGCATAAAGGGGCTGCAGTATGCAGAACGGCACCGCCTCATGCACATGTATGCATACACTGTGCCGATGACCCGATGATGGCCTCCCTCCGGGAGGAGGAGGGGCTGCGAAGCGGGGGAAGGCGCAAGCGGGCGCAAAAGTTGCGTGTCGCAATGCGCGGCAGCAATCTTTTTCTGCCAATGGCTGCGCAGGCAACGCTTGCGGCAAAGGCAGACACTCATGCCCGGTACACGCGTACAGTCGCACGACACAAAAGAAAGCCCGGCGGGTCATCCCTGCCGGGCTTCTTTGGAAGAGACGGGGGCGGCAGGGCCGCATGCCCGTCAGGGTGCATCACATCCCGAGGTCAGGCGCGCTCCACCTTGCCGGAACGCAGGCAACGGGAACAGACATAAACGGTCGCGGGAGTTCCCTCCACAACCGCTTTGACACGACGGATGTTGGGCTTCCAGGTTCTGTTGGTTTTGCGGTTGGAGTGAGAAACATTGTGACCGAACACAACGCCTTTTCCGCAAACACTGCATTTTGCCATATCGACACCTCCTGTTAGGTTGACCGCATGCGGTCTCTCTATCTTCATTTATGAATTCAATGATTGCCATCCATAGGAACAGCAACGCTTATTATATCACAGTCATTTTCAAAAAGCAAGTGGAAATCGGAATTTTTTTGCCCTTGCGCGTGTTTTTTGTGCTTTTTTCCGTCTCACTCCAAAAAAGGGCGACAAACAGCGGGGCAAAAAACAGACTTCTGTTGCGATTCATACGACTGTATGATGACACAACTCATTGCT
>CAMGGT010000247.1 GCA_946055715.1 uncultured Clostridia bacterium
AGGGAAAAATTTGTAAAAGACAAACCCCATGTAAACATTGGTACCATCGGCCACGTTGACCACGGCAAGACCACCCTGACCGCTGCGATCACAAAGGTCCTTTCTCTGAAGGACAAGTCCATCGAATTCCAGGCATATGACCAGATCGATAACGCACCCGAAGAAAGAGCCCGCGGTATCACAATCAACACCCGTCACGTTGAGTATCAGACCGCAAAGCGCCACTATGCGCACGTCGACTGCCCCGGCCACGCCGACTATATCAAGAACATGATCACCGGTGCTGCCCAGATGGACGGTGCCATCCTGGTCGTTGCCGGCACCGACGGCCCTCTGCAGCAGACCCGTGAGCACATCCTGCTGGCCCGTCAGGTCGGCGTTCCCGCCATCGTTGTCTTCATGAACAAGACCGATATCGTGGACGACCCCGAACTGCTCGACCTGGTGGAGATGGAAGTGCGTGACCTGCTCTCCGAGTATGACTTCCCGGGTGACGACATTCCGATCATCCGCGGCTCTGCCCGTGTGGCGCTGGAAAGCACCAGCACCGATCCCGATGCAGAAGAATACAAGTGCATCTGGGAGCTGATGGATGCTGTCGACAACTATATCCCCACCCCCGACCGCAAGGCCGACCTGCCCTTCCTGATGCCCGTCGAGGACGTCTTCTCCATCTCCGGCCGCGGCACCGTTGCCACCGGTCGTGTGGAGAGAGGTACCGTCAAGATGAACGACACCGTCGAGATCGTCGGTCTGTCTGACGAGAAGAGAAGCACCGTTATCACCGGTATCGAAATGTTCCACAAGATGATGGACTATGCCGAAGCCGGCGACAACATCGGCGCTCTGCTCCGCGGTATCCAGAAGAACGAGATCGAAAGAGGCCAGGTCCTCTGCAAACCCGGTTCCATCCATCCGCACACCAAGTTCGTTGGCCAGGTGTACGTGCTGAGTGAAAAGGAAGGCGGCCGCCAGAAACCCTTCTTCGCGGGCTACCGTCCTCAGTTCTACTTCAGAACCACCGACGTGACCGGTGTCATCCATCTGCCGGAAGGCGTTGAGATGTGCCGCCCCGGTGATAACGTCAACATGACTGTTGAACTCATCACCCCCATCGCCATCGAAAAAGGTCTGCGCTTCGCTATCCGTGAAGGCGGCAGAACCGTTGGTTCCGGCGTCGTTTCCGAGATCATCGAGTAATTTCCGACCGAGAGAGTCGAGTTCCCCGGCATCCCCTCCCCCAAAAAGGGGAAGGGGATGCCCGCGTCGGACGCGGCTCTCTTTTTGAAAAACAACCTCCTGCCGCTGAAAGCGGCACAAAAAATCAAATCCTTTGGGACATGGTGAAATTCCAGACCGGCGGTGAAAGTCCGCGAACGCCAAAAGGCGCCGAGCAGGTGAGATTCCTGCACCGACGGTAAAGTCCGGATGAGAAAAGGTTGCATGCCCTCCTTTTCTCTTTCGCTGCCCCGGCGAGAAAGAGAGAATGATTATGAACAACACTACATCCCAAAACAGTACGCGCCTGCGCCGTATGTGCGCAATGGCGCTTTTTTGCGCACTTTCATACGCTTGCGTTTTCGTTTTCCGCATCAAGGTTTCGTTTTTGACTTTTGATGCAAAGGACGCCATCATTGCCATCGGTGCCCTCTGCTTCGGTCCTGTGCCCGGCGTGGTCATGTCGCTGGTCGTTTCTCTTCTGGAAATGATCACGGTGTCCGACACGGGCTTTTATGGTTTTATCATGAATTTCCTGTCCTCGGCTACCTTCTCGGCTGTTGCCGCACTCGTCTACCGCCGCTATCGGAAGTTGGGTGCTGCCGTGGTCGGACTGGTAGTGGGTGCCCTCTCTATGACGGCGGTGATGATGGTGGCCAATCTGCTCATTACCCCGCTGTATACCGGCATGCCCACGAAGGATGTCGCCGCGTTTCTGCCCACCCTGCTGTTGCCCTTCAACCTCACCAAGTCGGTGTTTAACGCAGGGTTGACTATGCTGCTGTACAAACCCATCACACAGGCCATGACGGTCACTCACCTGCTTCCGGTTGGAGAAAAGACAAAGTTCGATGTCAAAAAGACCATCTTTGTCTCACTCGCCGCGCTCGGTGTGGTGGTCGTGTGCCTTGTGGTCTTCCTTGTGGTATTGAAGGGTTCGGTTCTCTGATTGCGGTTTTTCCGAACGCAAACCGAAAGCCACTTTATCCGCCGGCGGTTGGGTGTGACCTTGCAATCATTGCAGAGGTGCCGTTCTGTTGAACATATTGACGGTATATATCAAAGGGCTGTCGAATGAAGACAGGGCCGAAAAGAGAAAAAGGGGCTGTCGCAAATGCATAGAAAACGCATTTGCGACAGCCCTTTGCCATAGGTCTATCTTCAATGCCTTCCCCAGCGGGGAAGGGGGACCGCGAAGCGGTGGATGAGGAGAACATTCTCTGGTGGCCTAAGTGACAGATAAGCACTTGTACTGCGCAATGCACCATGCTTGGATTTTTCGCCCGCTGGCTCCTTCCACCACTTCGCGGTCCCCCTCCCTCCCGGAGGGAGGCATAGGGTTCAACCGCCCACGGCGGTTGAACAATAAAATTCGCTTTCGGCGAGTGAAATAGGCCGCTGTCGGCAAATGAAATACCCGGGTATGATATTTCGCCTGACGGCGAAGTGAATAGAATGCTTTGGGAACATTTTC
>CAMGGT010000248.1 GCA_946055715.1 uncultured Clostridia bacterium
TATTTATGAGGATGAACCGTTTGATAATTTCTCCGATAAGCACATCACCATTTTGCCGCGTGGTTATTGTTTTCATGAATATACCGCCGGGGGTTCATAGAATACCGGCTTTTGTCTTTTTCATGGCAATCGTTTGTTTCTGCCGCGATCTGCCGACTGTTCAAGCGGAAATGGCGGCAGGCCGAAAGGAAAATGCCGTCAGGTAAAGATGCCTGCGTTCTCCTGCTCTTGCTTTTTTTGCAGCCAGCATTTGCGGCACATGGCGGTGTAGCGGTCGTTGCCGCCAAGGCAGACCTGTTCGCCATGGTAGAGGATATGCCCCTCGCTGTCAAAGCGGGCGTTGACGGTGGCTTTGGCACCGCAACGGCACACGGATTTGATCTCTGAGATGGATTCCGCAATCTCAAACAGGCGGCGACTGCCGGGAAAGAGATGGGTAAGAAAATCTGTGGCGAGGCCGAAGCACATCACGGGGATGTCGTATTCGAGGACCAGCCGGCCGAGTTGGTCGACCTGCTGTGGAGTGAGAAACTGGCACTCGTCTACGATCACCACCCGGCAGTCGCGGTATTTTTCGGTATACAGGCGAAAGATGTCCGTGTCGGCCGGCAGGGTCACGGCCGGGGCCTCAAGGCCTATGCGGGAGCGCACAATGTCGGCACCGTCGCGGATGTCGGTGGCCGGTTTGGCCAGCAGCACCTTCATGCCCCGCTCTTCATAGTTGAATTTGGTGATGAGTGCCTGCGCGGTTTTGGAACAGCCCATTGCTCCGTATTTGAAGTAGAGTTTTGCCATTTTTCCGTTTCCTTTCGTATACGCGCCGCGGCGCTGTGATACGCACGTCCTTTTGGGTGAGGTGGGGCGCATGCCCCACAGCCCCCGACTGCAATGTCAGAGAAGTTGCCGCAAAATATCCTGCGGCTTTTGCGCGATGAATGTGGCACCTGCCTTTACCAGTTCTGCCCTGTCGCGGAAGCCCCACAGCACGCCCACCGTGTCCACCCCCGCATTGCGACCGGTTTCAATGTCCACCTTGGTGTCGCCCACCATCACGGCATCGCGTGGGTCGATTCCCTGCTCGGAGAGCAGGGCAAGCAGGGCATCCGGCGCGGGCTTGAGGGGAATGCCGGGGCGCGCGCCCCAGACCGGGGCAAAACGGTCGGCAAAAAAGTGTTGTACCACCGCCGTCACCGCCGTCTGCGGTTTGTTGGAAAGCACGGCACAGGCGATCTGCCGACGGGACAGCGCATCGATCAGTTCGGCCATGCCCTCATAGGGGCGGGTAAGATACAGCGGTCGGGCGTCATAGGCGCGGTTATACGCCTGCCAATACGCCTCATACAGGTCGGCATGCTCCGGGTCATCCAGTCCGAAATGGGCAAGCGCGCGATGGCACAACAGCACCGCACCGTCGCCGACATACTCGCAGATGCGCTCGGGCGGGATCTCGCCCAGATGCCCCAGGCCAACCTCTCTCAATGCGAAATTGACATAATAGGTGATGGTGGGCAGTGTGTTTGTGAGCGTGCCGTCCAGGTCAAAGACGAAAATGCGTTTCATGTGCGAATTTCCTTGCGTTTTTGTTGTGGGTATGTTACAATAATGCCGTTGCCCGAAAAGAAGGCACGGCGGCAATGACGGCGTTTGCATGCCCCCGAAAGTGTCGTAAAGCATGCTGCGATTGCGCAGCAAAGCGGGGAGACGATTGCCTTTGCAACGCCATTTTGGGTTTATTCTTGTCAAAATGTCTACAAAAAATCCCGATTTTTTGTGTGCTTCACAAAAAATCGGGCCTGGAGCAGATGACGGGAATCGAACCCGCGTGGTCAGCTTGGGAAGCTGAAGTTCTGCCATTGAACTACATCTGCAAAAGGAGCGCACGCTCCTTTGCATGGAGCTGGTGATGGGACTCGAACCCATGACCTGTTGATTACGAATCAACTGCTCTACCAACTGAGCCACACCAGCATGTCTTTTGCACGAAACCTATTGTAACATGGCCATGGCCGTTTGTCAAGTGCAAAAATCGAAAAAACGGCCGTGCAAAAAAAGAAACAGCAAAGCGGGAAAATGCATGAATTTATGTAACAGAGGGGTCATCGCACAACTGATGGAGGAAGCCGGCATCGGCTTTCGGCGTGACCTGGGGCAGAACTTTCTGGTGGTGCCGGAAATTCCGCAAAAATGCGCCGAAGGGTGCGAGACCGACCCAAACACCCTGATACTGGAGATCGGCCCGGGCATCGGGTGCATGACGGACGCGCTGGCGGCACGGTTTCGCCATGTGGTGGCAGTGGAGATCGACAGCCGCCTTTTGCCCGTGCTGGATAAGACCCTGGCAGACCACAGCAATGTGACGGTGGTCAACGCCGACATTATGAAGACCGACATTCCGGCGCTTTTGCGCCGCGTCAAGGCAGAAAACGGCCTGCCCGACGATCTTCCGGTGGCGGTGTGCGCCAACCTGCCCTACTATATCACCACCCCCATCCTGATGTATCTGCTGGAGGGGGAAGCGACCTTCTCTTCCATCACCGTGATGGTACAAAGCGAGGTGGCAGACCGCCTGATCGCCCTCCCCGGTTCTGCCGACTATGGCGCCATATCTGCCGTTTTGCGCGATTGGGGCGAGCCGGAAAAGCGTTTTTCTTTTTAGATGTGGTATGTGCCTTCGAGGGGGCAGA
>CAMGGT010000249.1 GCA_946055715.1 uncultured Clostridia bacterium
CACCCCCACGGAGGAAAGTCAACTTGAATCTCACCGCACTCATGCGCACCAAGCGCCTGTTTTTTGACGGCGGCACCGGCACGCTTCTGCAAGCGCAGGGGCTACCGTCGGGCACGCCGCCCGAGGCCTGGAACCTCACCCATCCCGAAAAGGTCACCGCCCTGCACAAGGCCTATCTGGATGCCGGTTGTCACATCATCAAGACCAATACCTTCGGCATCAATTCCCTCAAATACCAAAATTACCGCGAGCAGATCGCGGCGGCCTTCACCTGTGCCAAAGCCGCTGTCTCGGGCAGGGAAGATGTCTTCGTCGCCTATGACCTCGGCCCCACAGGCCGACTGCTTGCTCCGCTGGGAGACCTCGGGTTTGAAGAGGCGGTCAGCGTCTTTGCGCAGAATGTGCGGGAGGCGGTGCGCCACGGCGCGTCTCTGATCCTGATCGAGACCATGACAGACAGCTATGAGACCAAGGCCGCCGTGCTGGCCGCAAAAGAGAACTGCGACCTGCCTGTTTTTGTTACCTGTGCCTACGGCGAGGACGGCAAGCTCATGTCCGGTGCCACGCCGGAGGTGATGGTGGCCATGTTGGAGGGACTGGGGGTGGATGCCCTGGGGCTGAACTGCTCCTTCGGACCCGAGCAGGCCGTGGCACTGTTGCCGCGGTTTGCCGCCTGCGCCACGGTGCCGTTGATCGTCAATCCTAATGCCGGTCTGCCCGAAATGCTGCCGGACGGCACCTGCCGCTATGACATGACCCCACAGGCATTTGCGGCCTGCGGCAAGAAGCTGGCGGAAGAGGGAGCCGCGCTGCTCGGCGGCTGTTGCGGCACCACTCCGGCGCACATCCGCGCCCTGATCTCCGCCACCGCCGACATACCGTTACCTTCCGCTTTGCCAAAACAGACGACCACGCTCACCTCCGGATGCGCTGTGGTCACCCTCGACGGCGACCCGAAGCTCATCGGCGAGCGCATCAATCCCACCGGCAAGCCCCGCGTCAAAGAGGCCCTGCGGTGTGACGATATGGATTATCTGATCGAAGAGGGGGTGCGCCAGGCAGACGCGGGTGCGCACATCCTGGATGTGAACGTGGGTCTTCCCGGCATTGACGAGCCGCGCATGCTGCAAAAGGCCGTGGCGGCTTTGCAAGCCGCCGTCCGACCGCCCCTGCAACTGGACTCCTCCGATCCGCAGGCGCTCGCGCAGGCCATGCGCATCTACAACGGCAAGCCCATGGTCAATTCGGTGTGCGGGAAGCAAGAGAGCATGCACAGCATCTTTCCCTTGCTCCGCAAATACGGCGGCGTGGCGGTTGCGTTGGCCATGGATGAAGACGGCATTCCGCCGTCGGCCGAAGGGCGCGTGGCCATCATTCGCCGCATTCTGGACTGTGCCGCCACATATGGCATACGCCCCACAGACATCGTGGCAGACCCGCTGACGCTGGCTGTCTCTTCCGACCCGAACAGCGCCGCCGTCACGCTGGAAGCGGTGCGCCAACTGCACGAGATGGGGGTGCGCACGGTGCTGGGCGTCTCCAATGTGTCCTTTGGCCTGCCCGCGCGCGAAAAGGTCAACGCCGCCTTTTGGTCGGCAGCGCTTGCAAGCGGGCTGGATGCCGCCATCATCAATGTCCTTTCCCGCCCGATGATGGATGCCTACTATGCCTATAGGGTGCTACATCGGCTTGACCCTGCCTGTGCAGACTACATCCGCTATGCATCAGAAAAAGCAGAAACAGATAAAAACCCCCCGCAAAATGCGGCATTTTCACTACATCAGGCCGTTTTTCGCGGACTCAAGGGCGAGGCAGTCCGATTGGCCCGTGCCGCATTGCAAACCACCCAGCCGCTGTCGGTGCTGTCCGAGGAGATCATCCCCGCGCTCAATGATGCGGGGCGCGATTTTGGTGAACAGCGCATCTTTTTGCCCCAGCTTTTGCTGTGCGCCGAGGCGGCCATGGCCGCCTTTGAGACCCTGAAGCGCGGTATGCCCGCCACCGCGGCACAAACCGACAAAGCCGTGGTGCTGGCCACCGTGCAGGGAGATATTCACGACATCGGCAAAAACATCGTCAAGACCCTGCTGGAAAGCTATGGCTTCACCGTCTATGATCTGGGGCGGGATGTTCCGCCCGCACAGGTGCTTGACTGCGCCCTGACACACGGCTGCAAACTGGTGGGGCTCAGCGCCCTGATGACCACCACCCTCCCCGCCATGGCAGAGACGGTCGCCCTCCTGCACAGAGAAGCCCCCGGTACCCGCGTCATCGTGGGCGGTGCGGTGCTGACACAGGAGTATGCAGACAGCATCGGCGCGGATTTCTATGCTGCAACGGCAGTCGACACGGCCAACTATGTGCAGGCCTTTTATGCCGACAGCCCCGACGCGGCAGAGTGAGCGAATGCCAAAGCAACAACCTCCTGCCAGACCATCAAACAACAAGGTAACCGCCATCAACCAAAACAAAAAGCCCCCATACGGCCGCGTTGTCGTAAAGCTGTAAAGAGAAAATAGACTGTCGCAGCAATATGAATGTGAACTGCAGCATAACACATCTCCGCAATGCTTCTGTACGGCAACAATGTTGCATTTTCGGGGCGTCGGGGACTGTATAGTGTAATAAGATAGGTAACAGGTAGTGCAAGGACATAGGTAACAGTTT
>CAMGGT010000250.1 GCA_946055715.1 uncultured Clostridia bacterium
GAGAACGCACGCGCGAAGGCAACGACCTGTACCACGAGATGATCGATTCCGGCGTTATTTCCAAGACGGCGTTGGTCTACGGACAGATGAACGAGCCGCCGGGAGCCAGAATGCGTGTGGCGCTTTCCGGCCTGACCATGGCAGAATACTTCCGCGACAAGGAAGGGCAGGACGTGCTGCTGTTTATCGACAACATCTTCCGCTTCACCCAGGCGGGCAGCGAGGTTTCGGCTCTCTTGGGGCGTATGCCCTCCGCCGTGGGCTATCAGCCCACCCTCGCCACCGAAATGGGGGCGCTCCAGGAGCGCATCACCTCCACCTCCAAGGGCTCCATTACCTCCGTGCAGGCGGTGTATGTCCCCGCCGATGACCTGACAGACCCCGCGCCTGCCACCACCTTCAGCCATCTGGATGCCACCACCGTGCTGTCCCGCGCCATCTCCAGCCAGGGCATCTACCCGGCTGTGGATCCGTTGGCTTCCACCAGCCGCATCCTGTCGGCAGACATTGTGGGAGAAGAGCATTATCGCGTCGCGCGTGAAGTACAGCGCATTCTGCAACGCTATACGGAACTGCAGGACATCATCGCCATTATGGGCATGGATGAACTCAGCGACGAAGACAAACTGTTGGTCAGCCGCGCCAGAAAGGTGCAGCGTTTCCTGTCTCAGCCGTTGCATGTGGCCGCCGCCTTCAATAATGTGGAGGGCAAGTATGTGCCGCTGAAAGAGACCATCCGCGGGTTTGCCGAGATCATTGACGGCCATATGGACGATGTGCCGGAGTCGGCCTTCCTGTTTGCGGGCGGCATCGACGATGTGCTGGCAAACAAAAACGCCTGACAGCTCAAAAGGAACGGTATATTCGGATGAAACAGTTTCAATTGCAGATCTGCACCCCATCCGGCACCTTTTTTGACGGAGAGGCCGGTCAGCTTTCGGTGCGGGGCGTCTCCGGTTCGCTGTCTGTTCTGGCAGGACATGCGCCCTTTGCCACGGTGGTACAGCCGCCGGAATGCCGTGTGTACCTGCCGGACGGCAGTGTGAGGGAGGGCGTGTGCGGTGACGGATTTCTCACCACAGACGGCACCCTGACCCGCCTGTTTCTCTCCACCTTTTCCTGGAAGGACGAGGCACCTCATACCTGACCGTTCTGTCTCGAATGGGGGCATTCATTTCTGCTTTTCTTTCAAGAGGCAGTTTCGCTTGCGCCGGAAGTGCGCAGACGAAGCTGCCTCCTGTCTTATTTTTGAACAAAAACGGGAGGGGTTTGGAGAAAATAAAGGTATTCTGGCAGAACAGAGCATCTGTGAAAGAAAACCCAATGTACTTTTGGGGCAGAGAAGAGTGACGCGGCCGAAAGAAGAGATCTCGCTTTCAGCCGGGTACGGCTCTACTTGTGACACATGGTTCGGGCAGTTGCTCATCCACTCGGTTGCCAAGATCTTTTGTCGGCCGCAGTTTGGCGAAAATAGGCAGTCAAACTACGGCCGTTTTTTGCGCATACTGATAAAAAAGGCGTATGCCGGAGGGACACACATGGCAAAATTCGTCTGTGGGAACAAAAAGTGGGCAACATGCGGCGTTTTGCCGGTGCTGTGGCTATCGCTTTGTCTTTTGATCTGCCTTGCATTTGCCATAGGGACTGTTCTCAACGGGGGCATAGCGGAAAGCTTGCCGCAGATGCGTGCGGAGGAATGCCGCCCCGTCGTTTCTTGTGCAAAAGCGCAAGTGGGCAAAAAGATAACGGATGCTCTCGCCGCCACAACCCGGAAAACGGATGAGGTGCTGTCCACACACCGGGAAGAAGATCTTTTTCCGGATTATGTGATGCGCGGGCGGTTGCGGCGCGACACCGAAACGGTGGGGCGCAACACGGTGGTGCGCATACTGGAGGGAGAGAGTGACCGCTACTATCTGATAAAAAGCGAGCAGGGTGACCGGATGGTGGTGGGCTGGGACGAGCTGACGCTTCTGCCGCCGCCCGCGCTTGTGCTGCCGCCTGTGTCGGCAGAGCAGATCGTTGCCGCGGTTGTGGAGAGGGGATATGAAAGCGCCACGGACCGGCTGCTGTGGACCAACCTGTACCGCACAGAAACCTATCTGCTGTGTCGTGAGGGCAACGGCTGGCGGCTGGACAGGCGCATTGCCTGCTCGGTGGGAGATGATGCCCACCCGACCCCGACAGGCCGCTTTTCGGTCAGCGGCCGCCTGGCCGCCATCGGCAAAAAAGACCGCTACCTGTGCCGTCATGCGCTGTGCTTCCACGGCGCCTATATGTACCATTCGGTGTTGTTTGACCCCACCGGCTCTGCCGCCATTGATGGGCGGCTGGGCGCGCGCATCTCCCATGGGTGCATCCGCCTGTCAAGGGAAGATGCGGCCTATCTTTATGCGAATGTCCCTGCCCGCACGGCAGTCTATATCAATTGATACCGCTTCTCTTTATGCGAATATCACCGCCCAGATGGCGGTCAATTACTACTGATGCCGCGTCAACGCCTCCTGCGCCAACGAAAATCCAAAAATAATAGAAAACCCCTCCAATTTTTCATAACAAAGAGGGCAGAGGTGCAACCACTCGGCGGTTGCACAGTGATATTCGCCTTCGGCGAGTGATATTTGCCGCAAGCGGCAAATGAAATGCCAGCGTTCTGAAATTTCGCC
>CAMGGT010000251.1 GCA_946055715.1 uncultured Clostridia bacterium
GGCCTCGGCGGCCTTCATATTCAGAAAAGAGGGCACGGTCACCTCGTCTTTTTCGCCGTGCTCGGTATACAGCAAAACGGTCCCTTCCTCACGGTCGATCTCACTTCCGCAGACCGGCATCTGTGAGACAACACGGTCGCCCTCCCCGATGATGCGCACCTTCAGCCCCGCGCTCTCCACGCATTTTTTGGCATCTGCGATGCCCATACCTTCATATGCGGCCACGGTCACGGTGGTGCTTTCTGCCTGTTTTATGCTTTCATAACCGAGGTAGGGGAGATAGACTTCCATCAGGTCCGAGATGGCAGGGGCGGCCACCATACTGCCGTATTTGGCGGTGGTGGGTTCATCCACGATGATGAGAATGGCAATCTCGGCTTTGTCGGAGGGAGCATATCCGATGCAGGAGCCGATGCGCAGATAGGAGTTGCCGTTTTCGTCCAGGATATCAAATTTTTCGCTGGTGCCGGTCTTGGCGGCGATCTTATAGCCGGGCACCGCCGCATTTTTGGCACCTCCGTCACCGGATACGCCCTGTTCCAGGATCTCCGACACCGTTTTGGAGGTGGACACCGAGATGACCTGCCGCTCTACCTGCGTCCGGTGGGTATAGATGATCTCGCCGTCCGGGTCAATGATGTTCTGCACGACATAGGGCGTGACCAAAAAGCCGCCGTTGGCCACGGCCGCAATGGCGCGTATCTGTTGCAGAGGGGTGATCTTGAATCGCTGGCCGAAAGAGGCGGTAGCCAGTTCCGTTACCCCAAGCGCTTCCGGCTTGTGAAAAATAGAGGTACCCTCGGAGGGCAGGTCGATGCCCGTTTTTTCCAGGTATCCAAAAGCCGTTACATACTCATAGAACTTCTGTGCGCCCGTCGCGGCGGAAATCTGGATCATGGCTGGGTTGCAGGACTGTTGCAGGGCCTGCCCGAGGGTGAGGTCTCCGTGCCCCTTTCTTTTGTGACAGGAAATATTGTATCCCCCGATGCGGTAAGAGCCGGTGCAGACATAGTGGTTGGCCGTGGAAACAGCCCCCGTTTCAAGCCCGGTGGAAACGGTGACGATCTTGAAGGTGGAGCCCGGCTCATAGGGTTCACTCACCGCTTTGTTCTGCCACATGGTATAAAGAAGATCGGTCTTGTATTTTTTGTATTCGTCGCTGCCCGCGGCATACCCGCTTGCATCCAGTTTTGCCTGAAAGAGAGCGTCAAGGGTGTAGGGGTCGTTCAGGTCATAGGCAGAGGTGGTAGCCATGGCAAGGATGGCGCCGGTGTTGACATTCATGACGATGCCTGTCACGCGGTTCTGCACGCAGAAGGTCTCTTCGATCTCCTTGATCTTATATTCCAGTTGCTTCTGCATAAAGGCATCGATCGTTGTGACCAGACTGCATCCGTTTTGCGGCTCTATGTAACTGATATACCCGTCGGGCATTTCGTTGCCTTTTGCATCTTTTGCATAGATATAGTAGCCGTCCGTACCGCGCAATACCTCGTCGTATTTGTATTCAAGCCCGAACAGCCCCTGGTTATCCGCCCCCGTAAAGCCCACAACATGGCATGCAAATTCCCCCAGGGGATAGTAGCGGGTCAGGTTGGCTTCGGTATGCACCATGTTTTCAAGATGATTTTGGGAGATAAAGGTCTCGACTGCGCGGTAGGTGGCTTCGTCCACGGCTTTTTTGAGAGTGACATCGATGGTACCGCTCTGCTTTGCCTTGCGCAGAATGTCCTCGCGCGCCATGGAGAGGAGGGGGCTGAGGCCGTCGGCAATCAGGGCGGGGTAATCTGTTCCGGTGTCGGAGGAGGCCTCGGCTATGTCGACCGGGGAGAGAAAGACGCGCCAGATGGTCTGCGTGGTGGCAAGAACATTCATATTGCTGTCGTAGATGATGCCGCGCCTGGCCTTCATGGCGGAGGAGGTGGTGATCTGGTCAATGACCTTCTGGCGATAGTAGTCGTACCGGGTGACCTGCATGTCGAATATGACGGTGCAGAGATAGCCGGCAAACACGGCAACGGCCAAAAGAAAAAGAAGGGACCTTTTTCGCGTGGCCGCGGCGGCGTTTACCCATATTGTGACCGGTTGTGGCAATTTGCGATTTCCCCCTGAAAAACAGTTATAGCGACAGAGAAGAATCTCTATCGCTATATCATATTACATTGCGTTCATTTGTAGTACAGGCAGTTCAGTTCAGATTTCCGTTCAGCGTGCTTTGAAAGGAGTAAAAGCCGCCTTCCTCTGCGCTGCCGACACCGGTATTCTGCGCCGGGATGTCTGCCGCCTGCTCATCGGAGGGCAGGGCGGGCGTTTGCGCGACGGTGCGACCTGAGGTGCCGATGACGGCAAAGAGAACCAGCGACACAGCCACAACAAACAGTGAAAGATACATGCCCGCCCGGCGGAGCAGTTGCGTGCAACGCCCGGTATGATGGGTTGCGGTTTTGACTTTGCGTTCCCGCACGGGTGCGGGATGGGCGGCGCGCTTGTTCATCACTTCTGCCAGGGTGTATTTTCCCTGTACGCAGAAGCGTTCTTTCATTTTATCAAACAGGGGGTTGTAATTCTCCTGTAAAACGGCAGTATGTGCGGTCATTCGTTTGTCCTCCTTACAGTTTTTCGGCGATGCGCAGTTTGGCACTGCGGGATCGCGGATT
>CAMGGT010000252.1 GCA_946055715.1 uncultured Clostridia bacterium
AGCTCTGTGGCGTATTTCTGCATGCGATCCCTGACCTCGCCGGTCAGTTGTTTGCGCTCGATGTCCCGCTTTTTGGCCACAAAGCCGGTGAGATAGGAGGGGGCAAACGGCACCAGGTGGGCGGAGGGATAGGGCAGAATGCCCTCCAGCATTTCTTTGTCCGCGTCCGACAGGGCGGCGGTGGTCAGGTCTTCAAAATGAATGTCGCCCTGCCGCTCCACGCGGAAGCGGGAGGTCTCGGTATAGATCCTGTCGCCGCTCCGCCAGGTGCGCGTGCGGGTGGCTCTGGCCGTCAGATTGCTGTCTGTGTCGGCATCTGTGACCCAGAAGGGATAGTATATGCCCTGCATTTTGCCAAGCTGTTCCGACCCCGAAAAGTCGCCGGGGGCAAAGATGCGGCGCTTGGCCCATCTGAGAAACGCGTCTTTGGCACCGTCCATCCCCACGGAAAAGGGCACGACCTTGTCCGGGCGCATCTGCCCGACCAGCCGCCCCTGCAGAATGATGGGGTTGTGGCAGTAGCAGCAGAAGTCTGCCGCCGTGTTCTCGTCTGCGATGACCTCCGCCCCGCAGGTGGGACAACGGTAGGCGTTCATGTGGGCGCAAAAGTCCTCGGCATCTGCCTCGGACTGCCGCGCTTTCTGGGCGGCGTCGGTTTTGTCGAGTTCTTCGCGGGTAAACTCCGAAAGGCAGAATTCGCAGGCGAACTTGCCCTTTTCGGGGTCAAAAACCAATCCGGCGCTGCAATTGGGGCACCGGTAGGCCAACGCGTCTCCGAACTGCGCCCCCTCTGCGCCGGCAGTCTGTTCCGCGGTCGTTTTTTCGTCGGTCATAGTCGTATTCAGGCGCGGGGTTTGCCGCAGTCAGAGCAGAATTTGCCCTTGTTCACGCATCCGCAGGCGCAGGTCCACTCTGCGGCGGGTCTGGGCTGGCCGCACTCGGAGCAGAACTTGCCCGTGTTGGTATGCCCGCAGGCGCAGACCCAACTGTCGGAGACGGGTTTGGGTTTGCCGCAGTCAGAGCAGAATTTGCCCTTGTTCACACATCCGCAGGCACAGGTCCAGCTGTCGGCCGCGGCCTGCTTTTCGGCTTCGGCGCGGCGGGCTTCCTCCTGCCGCTCCATCTGGGCGCGGTTGGTCTGACTGGTGGCGGCAAACATATTGCCGCCGGCATTCATGGCCATGCCCATGCCCACAAATGCGCCGGTGGCACCGTTGGAGTTGGCACCCGCCTTCTCAAAGCCGCGCGCCATTGCCCCCTGCACATAGCCCTCGCGCACCGTGGGGTCGCCCAGCATGGCACCCTGGTTGCGCATGTTGATGAGCTTCTGGGATTCTTCGTCATACGAAATGGAGGCCAGACCCACCGCCTGGATCTCCATACCGCGCTGCTTCTTCCAGTCTTCATCCAGCACCTCTGCCATATACTTTGAAAGCTCGCGGCTCTTGGAGGTGACATGGGAAATGCGGATGTTGTCCACCGACATCTGGTTCAGGGCTGCCTGCAACGCCTCCAGAAATTCCGAAAGGTACTGAAGATTGATGTCGTTGATGTTGACAAGGTCGGCATCCTTGGGGATGACCTGGGTATAGAACAGCAGCGGGTCGGTCACCTTGATGGAGTAGGTGCCATGCGCGCGCAGAAACAGCTCGCTGTTATAGAAGTTGTCAAAATACTGCACCGGCGTTTTGGTGCCGAACTTGATGCCCTTGATCTCCTGCATGTTGATATAAACGGCCTTCTGCTTGGAGGAGGGCACGCCGCCGTACTTCACGCGGGAGAAGGTCTCCACAAAAGAGGCACCCCATTGCCCGGCAAACAGAGACGGTGCGCTGGAGTTGTCTACCTTATAGTAGCCGGCCTCCGCAGAGAAGTCCACCACCTTGCCGCCGTCGATGAGCAACATGCATTGCCCCTCACCCACATGGATGATGGAGCCGTTGGAGATCAGGTCGTCCGTGCCGCGGCGGTTGTTGTTGCGGCGGTCGTTTTTGCGCACCTTGACGCCCTTGCAAAAGACGGTATTGTCATCCATGCCGTCTGCCTCGATGACCTCCAGCCACGAGTCGGCCAGCCCGCCGCCGATGGCGTTTATGGTTGCTCTGATAATGCCCATTGTATGTACCTCTTTTCTTTGAATTGCTGAAAATACCGATCCGAAAGCAAGCACAGCCCAGGGGTCGTTTGTCGCGTCCACACGGTAGATGCCGCATGGAAAAGCCGCCGAAGGTGCCCATTCTGTACGCAAGTCTCTTCTGCGGCACGGCCGTGCAAAGCCACGCTCCGGATCCGGGTATATTATATAATAGAAAGTGCAAAAATACAATAGGGACTTATAAGAAAAAATATGGTTCAAAAGCCCCGCAGGATGCCTGTGGCACGATCTCCCGGCGGTGAAGTGAAAAGAATGTTTTTGGTAGATTGGGAAGAGCCGATGTTTTAGATAACGGTAGGGGAGGGGCGAAGCTGCTCTTGCGTTCGCAACAGCAGCAAGTGAATAAGTAATAGTGAAGAGTGAAGAATGAAGAATTGAAAGATTGTATTGGGTCGGGGTAAGCCGATATGTTCAGATGCCGGTAGGGGAGGATATCATCCTCCCGCCGTTTCTTTTAAGATCGCACACCTCATC
>CAMGGT010000253.1 GCA_946055715.1 uncultured Clostridia bacterium
ACGCAACAAACCGCTGGAAGCCAATGTGGACCTGCACAAGATCGCCATGACCACAGTCGGCTTTACCGGCGCAGATCTGGACAACCTCATGAACGAGGCCGCACTTCTTGCCGCCTCCCGCGGCAAAGAACTGATCGGCATGCCGGAAATCGAGGCCGCCACACTCAAAGTGCTGGTCGGCACCGAAAAGAAGAAGAAAGGCATCACCGAAAAAGACCGCAAACTCACCGCCTATCACGAGGCAGGGCACGCTATTGTGTGCCATTGCCTGCCGGATACCGACCCCGTCACCCGCATCTCCATCATCCCCACCAGCAAGGGCGCGGGCGGCTATACCCTTATGCCTCCGCAGGCCGAAAAGTCCTATGAATTCAAAAAGGACATGGAAAATGAGATCGCCATCTCCATGGGCGGCAGAGTGGCTGAAGAGATCATCTTCGGCGACTTTACCGGCGGAGCTTCTGCCGACATCAAGCAGGCCACCCGCACCGCCCGCAAGATGATCACCGTCTATGGCATGAGCGAAGAACTGGGCACTGTTTGCCTTGCGGGTGAACACAGCGGCGATGAGATCTTCCTCGGGCGTGATTTCTCATCCGGCAAGGAGTATTCTGAAGTCACCGCCGCCAAGATCGACAGCGAGATCAAGCGCATCGTCGAGCAGGGACATGCCACAGCCAAACAGCTGATCCAGACGCATATGGATAAACTGCACTGCATTGCCGAATACCTGATGACCTATGAGGTCATAGACGGTGACCAGTTCAAGGCCTTGATGGACGAGGGTGCCACTTTGGAGGACCTGGTGCGTATGGCCCGCGAAAAGGAAGAGCGTAGCCGCGAAGAAAACGAAGCCGCAGCACGCGAAGCCAGACAGCGCGAAAAAGAGCGCGAGGAAGAGGAAAAGAACAAACAGTTCCATGACCCCTACTCTGATTTCTTCGGGCAGAATGACCGCCCGAGAGACAATTGATCACCGCACTCACCCCCTTTCGCAAAACGATCCGATTTCGCGCACACCCGACAGTCTCATCTCAGGTGTGCGCCTGACCCAAAATTCACCAACCCTAAATCAAATAATGCAAAGAGGGCTGTTGGCAACGTTGATACTCATTGGCAACAGCCCTTTTGCCGTAGGTCTGACTTCAAAGCCTTCCCCGGCGGGGAAGGGGGACCGCGAAGCGGTGGATGAGGAGAACATTCTTCTTTCCCATGTAGCAAAAAGAAACGGGGCTGTGGCAAATGCGCATTTTGCATTGCCACAACCCTGTAAGTAAGCTGTTATGTGGTTTTACACAGCAAGCAGCTATCAAACGGAATGAATGCCGTTTTTGGGGTCGCTGTTGGGATCAAGGCCGTACTTTTTGGCCTTGCGTTTTTCAAAGAATTTCACGGCCACCTGCTCAAAGAGCGCATAGGACAGCAGATCTTCTTCCTGTTCTGCCCAAGGGGCAACGGCCTCTTTGAGATGTTCGACTTCCGGCTTGATGAGGTCGGCGGGGCGGCACTCGATCGGCTCGGTATCCCCGATGATACTGCGGCGGAATTCGGGATCGATGGGGGCAGGGCAGCGGCCGTATTCGCCCCGGACAAGCCCTTTGAACTCCTTGGTGACGGTCTTGTAGCGTTCGCCTGTCAGCACATTGTACACCGCCTGTGTGCCCACGATCTGGGAAGTGGGGGTCACCAGCGGAGGATAGCCGGCATCGCGGCGCACATTGGGAACCTCTGCCAGCACATCGCCCAGACGGTCGGATTTGCCCGCCGCTTTGAGCTGGGAGATCAGGTTGGAGAGCATACCGCCCGGCACCTGATAGAGCAGGGCATTGACATTGACCTTCAGCACCTTGGGGTCGATGAGGCCGGATGCCAGATATTTTTCGCGGATGCCGGTAAAATAGCGGCTGACCTCGTCCAGCTTTTCCAAATCCAGCCCGGTGTCGTAGGGGGTGTCGGCAAGGGAAGCGACAAGCGCTTCTGTAGGGGGCTGGGAGGTGCCCATGGCCATGGGAGAGATGGCCGTGTCCACAATGTCCACGCCCGCCTCGATGGCTTTCAGCAGGGTCATGGAGGCGAGGCCGGCTGTATAGTGGGTGTGAAGCTGAATGGGCAGCGACACCGTTTCTTTCAGGGTCTTGACAAGCTCATAGGCCTCATAGGGCTTCAAGAGGCCTGCCATGTCCTTGATGCAGATGGAGTTGGCCCCCATCTCTTCCAGTTGCTTGGCATAGGCCGCAAAAGAGGCGTTGTTGTGGACAGGGGAGGTGGTGTAGGAAATGCAGGCTTGCACATGTCCGCCCTCACGGATGGCGGCGCGGATGGCCGTCTCCAGGTTGCGGGGGTCATTGAGGGCATCAAAAATGCGGATGATGTCAATGCCGTTGGCAATGGACTTCTGCACAAAGTATTCCACCACATCGTCTGCATAGTGACGATAGCCCAGAATGTTCTGCCCGCGGAACAGCATCTGCAATTTGGTGTTCTTCACATGGTCGCGGATGGTGCGAAGGCGCGCCCACGGGTCCTCGTCCAGAAAACGCAGGCAAGCGTCAAAAGTGGCACCGCCCCATGCTTCCAGTGAATGATAGCCCACCTCATCCATTTTTTCCAGGATGGGCAGCATTTCC
>CAMGGT010000254.1 GCA_946055715.1 uncultured Clostridia bacterium
TGTGGAAATACCGATCTCAGCACCAAAGCCAAACTCAAAGCCGTCCGTAAAACGGGTGGATGCATTGTGATAGACAGCCGCGGCATCCACTTCGCGCAGAAACTTTGCGGCGGCCGCTTCATCCTCGGTGACGATGCACTCGCTGTGCCCTGTGCCATAACGGGTGATGTAGTCGATGGCCTCGTCCTCACTGTCCACAATGCGGGCGGCAATGATATAGTCGCCGTACTCTTTTCCCCAGTCTTCGTCGGTGGCAGGCAGGGCTTGGGGCACCAGCGTCAGCGCATCCGGTGAGGCGTGAATTTCCACGCCTTTCTCGCGCAGGCAGGCGGCAATGCGGGGGAGGGCAGCTGCGGCAATGTCGCGGTGGATTAGCATGCATTCCGCCGCGTTGCACACAGAGGGGCGGCTGGTTTTGGCATTGTCGATGATGCGCACGGCCATGTCGATATCGGCGCATCTGTCTACATACACATGGCAGGTGCCTGCCCCCGTTTCGATCACCGGCACGGTGGCATTATCCACGACCGCGCGGATCAGTCCCGCGCCTCCGCGCGGGATCAGCAGATCCACATAGCGGTTCAGCTTCATCAGCTCCTGCGTGACGGCGCGGTCGGTGCTTTCCACAAGTTGCATACAACCAACCGGCAGTCCGGCCGCCGCAAGCGCGCGGTTCATCACGGTGGCCACCGCCATGTTGGAGCGGATGGCCTCTTTGCCGCCGCGCAGGATCACGGCATTGCCGCTTTTGAGGCACAGCGCCGCCGCATCCGCCGTGACATTGGGGCGCGCCTCATAGATCACGGCGATCACGCCGATGGGCACTGCCACCTTGGTCAAACGCAGGCCGTTTGGCCGCACATCCTCCGCAAGCACCCGTCCGACAGGGTCGGGCAGTTCTGCCACCTCCAGCAGACCCTTGGCCATACCGGCAATGCGGGCATCCGTCAGGCGCAGTCTGTCCATCAAAGACGCGGACATGCCGTTGGCTTTGGCTAATGTGATGTCCTTCTCGTTTTCGGCTAAAATATAGGGGGTTTCGTCCAAAAGTGCCTGCGCTGACATGCAGAGCGCCCGGTTTTTCTCGTCAGTTGTGCAGAGCGCCAGTCGCCGCGCGGCTTCTTTTGCGCGTTTTCCGATCTCTTCAAGTATCATGTGTTTGCCTCCTTTGGCGGGTCAGGGCAGAGAAGCCCAGTTGTCACGGTGAATGGCCTCGCCGTGCGGGCCGGGGGTTCCTTTGAGCTGTAAGAGGGTCTCTGCCGTGTAGTTGACGATGCCACGCCCCAGGGGCTTGCCCGTGTCGGCACGGCAGACCGTGACCACTTCGCCCACATCAAAATCGCCCTCGACCCGCACAATGCCGGGCGGGAGCAGACTTTTTTTGCCTTCCGTCAGCGCCTTTGCCGCGCCTTCGTCCACATACAGGGTGCCCGAGGGCAGGGCATAAAAGGCCAGCCATTGCTGGCGGGTATGCATACGGTGCTGAACCAAAAAGCGTGTGCCGCGCGCTGTGCCCGACGCGGCCCTGAGAATGGCATCTTCTTCGGCGGAGGAGCAGATGAACACCGGCACGCCCGCCGCCGTTGCCAGCAGGGCACAGCGCAGTTTGGTCTGCATGCCGCCTGTGCCGACGCCGGTGTGCGTGTCGGCCGCCATGGACAGCAGGCGGTCGTCAATTTCGCTTACCTCGTCGATGTGCCGGGCCGTGGGGTCTTTGGCGGGGTCGGCGGTGTACAGCCCGTCAATGTCTGTCAGCAGGATCAGCAGGTCTGCGTGTACCATCGCCGCCACCTGTGCGGAGAGGGTGTCGTTGTCGCCAATCTTCAGTTCCTCCACCGCCACGGTATCGTTTTCGTTGATGATGGGCACGGCGCCTCTGTCCATCAGCACCCGCAGGGCGGCAAAGGCGTTGTCAAACCGCCGCTTGTCGGCAAAGTCGCCGCGGGTCAGAAGCAACTGACCGCAGGGCACCTCCTGGCGAGAAAAGGTGCGGTTATATTCCTCCATCAGCAGTCCCTGCCCCACCGCGGCGGCGGCCTGCTTTTCGGCCACCGTGCGGGGCTTTTCCGTATAGCCCAGCCGTCGGAAACCGGCGGCGATGGCGCCGGAGGTGACCAGCACCGTGCGGTGCCCCATCTTTTGCAGTGCGCACATCTGTGCGGCCACGGCAGACACCTTTTTTCGGTCCAGCCCTCCGCCTCGTCCCACAAGCGAACTGGAGCCGACCTTGACCACAATGGTCTTTGTAACCGTCAAACTCATCGTTGTTCCTTTTCGTTATGCCGCCCGCGCAAGGTCGCGGTGCGGGTATCATTGACATTGATCACAGACATGCGAGCGCATTTTGGTCGCCCAAAGCAATTCGCTTGTCTGCAAGGGGATCTCACACCGTCACCGTAGCATTGCATACGCGGGCGTGGCAGGATGAAAGCATACAAATATACAAACCCATGACCTGCCCCAAATGTCCCCGGCGCATGCGCACACAAATGCAAAATCACACGGGTCCCGGGGGCGGCGGCATACAGCTATATGCGGAAATTATAACACAAATCCGGCCGCGTTGCAATAAAAAAGATGATGGAAAAGAAAATGATTAAAAAGTTATTAGCATTAATGATGATAA
>CAMGGT010000255.1 GCA_946055715.1 uncultured Clostridia bacterium
CACGAAACGTTTTTGAGAGGGGGTGTGGGGGAGGGCCTTTTTTCAAAAAGGCCTCCTCCACATTATATAAATAAAGCCGGATCCGGACGCACGGGGCGCGTCAGGATCCGGCTCTGCTTGATCTGTCGCTTGTGCGACATAAATCGAATGGCGGCCTATGCATCACGCATAGGTCGCCATTCATGGAAGAGAAGGGGAACATCAGCCGTTTTGATTGCGTTGGCCGTTTTGGTCGTTCGGGCCGAATTGGTTGTTCTGACTGCTTTGCGCGTTCTGTCCATATTGGTTGCTTTGACCGGTTTGGTTGTATTGCCCGCTTTGGCCGGACTGCCCGCTTTGGCTGTTGTCGCTTGCGCAGTCACAGCGTATGGCATCGATGCCGTCCTCCACGGCCTGGGCGCACTCGCAGCCCATCTTTTTGATCTGCTTCATGGCACAGCCCATCTTCTTTTTGGCCATCATAAACAGTGAGAACGCCCCCACCACCGACAGACCGGTGACTGCGGCACAGCAGAGCGGAGACATGCCCCTGGGTTTGGTTTTGAACATTGCTTTCACCTCTTTTTGGGTTTTTGGATAGTATGCGGCAAACCGCCCGGCTTTATGCGCCTGTGCGGAAAAGCCAAAACCGCGCGGCAACAGGCAGCTGCCGCGCGCAGAAAAGCTTTCTCTATTCTGTGCAGAATAGTGTCCCTTGGCTTGACAAAACCGCAAACAAAAGGTAGAATAAAAGAGAAAACAGACGAATTTCCAATAAAAAAAGCAAGGGCAAAGTTATGAAATGCATCAACTGCGGCCACGAATGGGAGGCCGATGAAGCCAAAGTCGTCACCTGCCCGGTCTGCGGGCTGGAGGCGGAATATCTGCCGGATGACACTGCCTATGAGAAGGGACTTGCCGCCGAGCGCGCAGGCCACTTTGAGGAGGCAGAGCAGTTCTATGCCCGCGCCGCAGAGCAACAGAACCCGTGTGCGGCGCTGGCCGTGTGGCGGTGCCTTGGGCTTGACCCGCAGGAGGACGCCTCTTCTCTGCAAACGGGGGCACGCATGGATTTCTGGCTGCGCACTGCCGCCGCGCAGGGCGACCCCATTGCCTGCTATAACCTGTATCTCAAGGCGAACAAAGCAGGCAAAGAGACCGAAGCACTGCACTATCTGCAAAAGAGCGCGGAGGGCAGGCATGCCCCCGCCTGTCACCGCATGGCGCGGATGTGCTTCTGGCAGAAGGACTATGCCGCCGCGCGGTATTACCTTGCCCTCATTTCCGACAGCGACCGCCGCGCGGCCTTTTGGCTGTTTTGGCTGGGTCGGCGCAAACCCCGCGCCGTGACCACACAGTACCCGCAACCAAACGCCACCGAAAACGCATTGCTGCTTGCAGACATTGCCGAAAAATACCGCCTGCCCGCCATCGCCTATCGGTTTTTGCACCGTGCGGGAGACGACCCGGAGGCCAAATACCGCCGCGCCCTGTATGACCTGGAAGGGCGGGGAGAACGCCGCCCGTTTGCCCGCATCCGCGTTGACCTGGAAGAGGCGGCAGAGGCCGGGCACCCGGATGTGTGGCTGTTGCTGGGTCGGCTGCTGGGCGAGGAGGACTCTGCCATCTACGACAGCAAGGCATCGCTTGCCTGCTATCAGAAGGCGGCGGAAGCCGGTGTGCCGCAGGCATGGACGGTGCTGGGTGAGGGATATGCCAACGGTTCGTTTGGCGAAAAGAATATGCAGCTTTCGCTTTTCTGGTATCGAAAGGCCGCCGAACAAGGCGACAAGCAGGCCGCCGAGCGCATCCGGCAGATGGAGACGCTGCTGCGCGAAGCGCTGGAGCGCGCACAGCGCGCAGAGGAAGAAAACGAGCCGGAAAAAGCGTTTGCCCTGCGGCGCGAATGCGCCGACCGCGGGCACACCCCCTCCTGCTGTCGCACGGCAGAGGCCTATCTGCGCGGCAAGGGCGTGGGGCGCAGCTTTGCGGGGGCGGCTTACTACTACAAAAAAGCCGCGGAAGGGGGCAGCGTTGAGGGCGTTTTCTGGCTGGGGATGCTCTATGCGCAAAACTGCGGCGTGCGGTTTTCTTATCGCACCGCCGTCAAACTGTTGACGGTGGCCGCCGAAAACGGCTATCCGCAGGGGCGGGAGACCGTGGAGCAGTTAAAGGAACGCCGCCGCCGTTGCCTGCTTGATAAGGTGTATTCCGCCGCCTGTGCGCTCTATCACAAAGGGGGGGCGGAACGCTCAACCGAGCTGCTGATCGAGGCGGCGCGGAAGGGACACGCCCGTTCTATGTACCGCCTGGGGTGTCATCTGGAATACGGGGAGGGCATCGCCGAGGATCGCAGCAGAGCCGCCGCGCTCTATCGGGCGGCCGCCGAGGCGGGGTACAACGGCATGAACAGCCGCATGAAATGCGGCTTTCTGCACCAACGCCGCCTGCTCCACGCCCTGGAAGACAATGCGGAATAACCCGCCGTCACATAAAACGACCGGCAAACAGAAGCGGGAGACATAAAACCTAATACAAAGCAAAATGATCATGGCGCAAAACAGAATCAAAAGATAAAAGAATCGAAAATACCAAAAGAATCAAAAGCACACCGCACAGCTGCCCTTGGCAGAGGTGCGGTGT
>CAMGGT010000256.1 GCA_946055715.1 uncultured Clostridia bacterium
CGGTTTGCAACCGCCCCTTTTGTGGAAAGCAATCGATGGCCTTATAAGATCGGCTTTTACAATATGTTGACAATATGTATGAGAAGCAATAAAAAAGCGCAGAGCAAATCTTTGATTCGCTTCTGCCGCAAGCCCAAAACTATTTTACTTTTTCATTCTTCACTTATACTTTTTACTTGGGGCTGTTGCGGTTCGCAACAGCCCCTTGCCCTTCAGCGGGCGGCTTTCACAGCGTCTTTGTTGCCGACATAGACCATTTTGCCGGACTGGGCAGCCACTTCGTCCTTTTCGAGGCCGTCTGTTAAGCTGTCTTTGTTTTCCGTCCAGTATTCTCTGGCGGCTTTTGTGCTGTCAAAGTAGAGGATGTAAACAGCGCTGCCGTCCTTCATGCCGTATACAGCCGTTTCCAGATGGTCATCGCTTTCGACGCCCATCCGCTCCAGGAGGCCCTTGATGTTGGCCGCCTCATATTTGAGGGCGGTGTAACCGTTCTCTTCCAGTGCCTCTTTGGCCTTTGCGGGGTCGGATGCGGGCGCGCAGGAAATCAACAGCCCAACGCACATGACGGTGAGCAACAGCAAAGCGATAATGCGGGATGTGTGCTTCATGATGTTCATCTCCTTTTTGTGATGTACTCTCATTATAGCAACGCCGCACCCGATTGTCAAGCGAAAATAACGGTGCGCAAATGTCAAAAGAGAGCCAAGCCGCCTCTGCCCCGGCGGGAAAACACCGCCTCTTCGGCCTCCGGCCGAAAAGCAGGAGAAAAGCACCGCTTCCGCGTGTTTTTGATGGTCTTTGACGGTTGACACTTCTGTCCGGTGCGTGGTATAATTTCCGCGTATGAAAGAAAGGGAAACAGCATGAATCAACTGATCGCCTCCAAAACCTTTGACGAAGAGCGCGCGCTGTATCACCTCTGCGATGCCACCGTCAGGGACTGTATCTTCTCCGGCCCTGCCGACGGTGAATCTGCCTTGAAGGAATCTCGCCGCGTGGCGGTGGAACACTGCCGCTTTGACCTGCGTTATCCCCTGTGGCACGCAGAGGATTTTCGCCTGGCGGACTGCGAGATGACCGCCACGGCCCGTGCCGCCCTTTGGTATGCCCAAAACGGGCAGGTGGAGGGTTGTACCCTCAACGGCATCAAATGCCTGCGCGAATGTGAGCAGGTCACGCTGTCTCACGTGCGGGCAGTCTCACCGGAATTCGGCTGGAAGTGCCGTGGCCTTGTTCTGCGCGACTGTGACATTGACAGCGAATACTTCCTGCTGGACACCCGCGATGTTGACATCGAGCAACTTTGCCTGAAAGGAAAATACTCTTTTCAATACACCGAGAATATCACCGTAAAGAACTCCGTCCTGCGCACCAAAGACGCCTTCTGGCACGCCCGGAATGTGCGGGTAGAAAACTGCACCGTTGAGGGTGAATACCTCGGCTGGTATTCCGACGGGCTGACGCTGGTGGGCTGTCACATCACGGGAACACAGCCCCTGTGCTACTGCAAGCATCTGACCCTGATCGACTGCACCATGGAAGGGGCAGACCTCGCCTTTGAATATTCGGAGGTGGAAGCCGACCTTGCGGGAGAGGTGCTGTCTGTCAAGAACCCCAAAAGCGGCCACATCACGGCCGACCGCATCGGGGAGGTCATCCTCCGCGACAGCGTCATGCCCTCTGCCTGCCGCCTGACCCAACGCGACAAAAAAGCCGACTGACCGTCCCTTTTCTGCCCACCCGAAAAACAAAAAAGCGGGCAGATGCCCACATTGAAAAAAGCCGCCCGCACAAGCGGACGAACCTCTCAAAAAGACGAACCATACACGGGCATCCAAAGGCCCGGACCCCAAATAACGCTGATACATAACCACCGCCGCGCGAGGTCTGCCCGCGCGGCGGTATTTTCTTTTCTGTCAGAACGGCACAAAAGGCAATGTGCCTTCCTGCGGAATTTCGGTGATGTCGGTGCGCTCGTCACACCCCTCTGTGGTACAATGGCGGGACTTTTCACCCGCGTGCTCGGTGGTGGCGGGGATGTCTATCGTATACTCTTCGGCAAACACATGTGATCCGAGCTGCCCGTCATACACCTCGTTTGTCTCTCCGCAAACACCGCAACGGTAAAGGGTGCACCCCTCGTGACGGCAGTCGCCTGCCGTGTAAGAGACAATCTCGAAGGTGTGCGGCGGCCGGGTGAAGTTCTCATCCTTTTCAAGGTAAGAATACCCGCACAGCAGACAGGTATGCAGCGTGCCCTGCTCGTATTTGCAGTTGCCCGTTACATATTCGGTGCAAAACTCATGCGGCGTTTCTGCCTCGTCTGCCACCGTGAAGGTCTGACCGCACAGCAGGCAGACATATTCGGTATACCCCACGCCGCCGCAAACCGCATGGTAAACGCCCTCGCCCGGGGTGTGCGCCCGACAATCGTCCGCCAGGCGGAAGCTGTCGCACCCGCAACACAGCATGGCAATCAGCCAAAGGCACAAAAGGCCGGCAAACAACCGTCTCATGCGTTCTCCTTTCTGCCGGTGTCAACCGGCGGGGGTGGTTTGTGGGTGAGGCCTTTTTGAAAAAAGGCCTTCCCCCACGCCCCCTCTCAAAAACTTTTCGTG
>CAMGGT010000257.1 GCA_946055715.1 uncultured Clostridia bacterium
CCAGACCGTGACGGTCATGGAGCCGTAATGGGCATTTGCAACAGCCCCTTTGTCTCCCCCGCATTCGTCTCTCTTGTATCTGCTTCCCGCCGGGGCGTGTTGCCGTGTCAGGCGCGGGAGAGCTTTTCGACAAGGTCACGCAACAACGGGTCCTTTAAGATGTAATAGACATAGCGCATCCGGCAGTCGAGTGGTTGTTCGTCATAGTGCAGGTCATAGGTCGGCAGGCGCGTCTGCTCCGTCCGCGACAGCATGAAGCGGTCGCCGTCGTTGAGCAGCCAGGCCACGGCGGTCACATCCCAGATGACCTTGGTCCAGATGGACTGTCCGGTGCCCCGCGCCATTTCCCGCATGGTGATGGCGGCAAGGTCGTCTGCCAGCTCGTTTTTTCCCACAAGCCAGGCAGAAAGCTCCGGTGCCGACAGGGTAAAGGTGTTGACCACCCCCATGCAGGGCAACTGCACAAACGGCACGCCGCACCCCATGACGACCCGCGCGGCCGCCACGTCCTGCATCAGATTGAATTCGCGGCAGTCATGAAAGTGGCGGGCGTGCCCGCCCAACCACACGACCACGGCGTTTTCACACACATGGGGGTTGAGCAGAATGGCGGAGGCCACATCGGTGATGGCGCCGATGGCCACAATGTAAAGGGGAGCGTCGGGGGAGTAGTGTTCCACCCGTTCTGCCAGATCCTGCGCCGCGGCAGACAGCACGGGGGTCTTCTCGTCCGCAAGAAAGGTGCGGGAACCGCGGAAGACCGGCGGGGCATACGGCAACCGCCCCAGCATACGCCCGATCTCTTCAAAACTCTTTTCCATGCCCTCTTCGGGGGAGGAGACTTTGCGGTTCAGAAAGGGGGCGGCATAGATGGCTTTGGTGCGCAGTTTGTCTCCCGACAAAAGCAGGTATGACAGGGCATACTGGTCGTCGATCTCGTTATAGGTGTCGGTGTCCAGCACCACATCCACCGGGCCGGTGGGCGGCGTCAGGTTTTTCAGCCGTTGTGCTTCGGTCATTTTGCGTCTCCTTTGCTCTGGCGAAATTGCAGGGGCGTTTGCCGGTATGTCTGTCTGAAGATCCGGCGGAAGAAGCTGGCGTTCTTATAGCCCACCTGCTCGATGATCTCTTCCACCGGGGCATCCGTGCAGAGGAGTTTGTGCGCCGCCAGGCGGCAGCGTTCTTCCTGCAAAAGTGCGGAGAAGGTGCGTCCCGTCAGCTTTTTGACCAGGGTGCCCGTGTAGACGGCAGAATAGCCCAACTCACCCGCCAACTCTTCCAGGGCAGCGGTGCGGATGTGGTCGCGCACATAGGCCTCAATACGGGTGCGCAGGTCATCGGCTTTTGCGCCTTGCTCTGTCGGTGACGACTGCAACAGGCAGCGCACTTCCTCCATAGTGGGGATGGAGGGGGCGGCTCCGTTCCGCGACACCGCAATGGCCGCGGCGGCCGCCGCCGTCCGAAGTGCCTCGGCGCTGTCTGCCCCGTGGGCGATCTCCGCCGCAAAAAATCCCGTAAAGGTGTCTCCCGCGCCGGTGGTGTCTTTGACCTTCACGCAGAAGGCCCGCTGACACAGTTCCCGTTCTCCGTCAAAACAGAGACACCCCTTGTCTCCCAGCGTCAAGATCACCTTCAGGGCGGGATAGTGCTGCCTGAAATACCGCAGGCAGTCCTGCGGCAGCTCACAGCCCGAAATATCTTTTGCTTCCACCTCGTTCAGAATCAGGTAGGAGAGGGCAGAGAAGTCTGTTTTTTTGATCTGTTCGTTATACGGCGAGGGGTTGAGCATCACGCACATGCCGCGCTCCGCCGCCCGACGGACGATATAGTCGGTGTGGCAGAGTTCGTTTTGCAGCAGCAGCATATCCGCGGCGGAAAACCGCGAAAGCACCGCATCAATCTGCGCTTCCGAGAGGGCCATGTTGGCACCCGGATAGAGAAAAATGGCGTTTTCGCCTTCCGCGCTCACCTGAATGATGGCCTGCCCGCTTTGCCCGGGCACCGTTTGAAGCAGGGAGATGTCCACACCGTTGTCCGAGAGAACGCGGGCCAGCATCCCGCCATCCTGTCCGATACAGCCGGCATGATACACCGCTGCGCCGGCTCTGGCCAGGGCAATGGACTGGTTCAGCCCCTTGCCGCCCGGAAACACATCCAGCCGCGCGGTCATCTCCGTCTCTTTTGCCTGCACAATGTGGTCAAGCGAATAGACATAGTCAATGTTGCAGGAACCAAAATTCAGAATTTTCAATGCCGTTGCCTCCTTGCATGAAATTGGGGATCTTCGGGAAGTTCATCTTGTGTGAAGGGGAGCAAGAGAAGGTTCTCTTCATCTGCCGCTTCGCGGTTGGCCTTCCCCGCCGGGGAAGGCATTTTTATGAAGCCGTCGTTACTTTGTCTTGAGCAAAGGCGTATTCCTTTACCGTAGGGGAAAATATCATCCTCCCGCTGTTTCGTCTTGTTTCTCGTAAGGGCGGATTCCCTATCCGCCCGCAGCAAGGCCATATTCTATGCTTTTGTGCCCGCTTGCTCCTTCCCCCGCTTCGCGGTCCCCCAAGGTGCAACCGCGCCCTGCGGCGGGTTGCACAGTGAAATTCGCCTTCGGCGAGTGA
>CAMGGT010000258.1 GCA_946055715.1 uncultured Clostridia bacterium
CTTGCCACCGCTCGGTCAGCATACGGCAGAAGCGGGCGCTGCCGTGAATATCGGAAGCGATCAGCCACTTCATTGCGCCACCTCCCGGAAGACTTCGCGCTTCACTTTACAGAGTTCGGAAATAAACCGCTTGTCCCATTCGGAGAGCTTGTGGTCCTTGCGGTAGATCATCACATCCTTATAGAGCTTGCGGTCATCTGCGCAGGCGCGCTGCACCAGCCCGTGGCATTCCAGTTGCCGCCGCGGAACGGGCGACACCCACATGTAGGTGTGAGGGTCTGTGGAGAGCAGGTCAAACTGACTGCCGCGCTCAAATACGCAGATGCGCCGCCGGGCATCCGGCAGTTCTTCTTTTTTGACTTCCGCAAAGGGCAGAGAAGGCACATAGGGGTCTGCGTGGGCGATCTCCGTCAGACCTTCCAGGTCAGCAAAGGTCACCTCTTCTTTGGCCGCAAGCGGAGCATCCGCCCGCATGAGCAGCACATAGCGGAACTCGGTGATCAGCTCGCTTTCCAACCCCTTTTCCTTCAGCAGCTCTTTGTAGTATTTGTCATAGTTCTCCGCATAGCGCACGATGCCCAGTTTATAGTCGTCCTGCAACACATTTCTGATGGTGCGCATAGAGTTGGTTTCTTTATAGAACAGCTCCATCTGCTCCTTTTCGTCAATGCCCGCGGCAAAGGCGGCAAACGCCTCCGAAATGTAGCTGGCGCGGGGAACAGAAAGAGAAAACCGCATTTTCCCCGAGGTACCGTGGCGGAACATATTCTCCACCGCGTCCACCTGGCTGAGGATGGTTCTGGCATATTCCACAAACTTCTCGCCGTCGGGGGTGGGCTTCATGCCCTTGGCGGAGCGTTCAAACAGGGTCACCCCAAGCGAGGACTCCAGTTCTTTGAGAGAGCGGCTCAGGTTCGGCTGGTCGATATACAGCTTTTTGGCCGCCTTGTTCAGCGACCCCTCGGCGGCGATCTCCACGGCATATTTCATAGATAACAGATTCATGGTGCCCTCCTCGGCTTTTTTCATTCTCATTTTAGCATATTTCCGCCCCGCTTTCAACTGCAAATTTGTCTTTACGGGCGGCTGTTTTCCGCTTTTTTGCGAAAAAAAGAAAAAACTCTTGCAAATATAAAAAAGATGGTGTAAAATATCACTGTTAAGGACTGTACCTTTTGAGAAAGCCGTTCAAACAGCGGGTGGGCGGGCAACACTTTCTCGACGATATCATCTCACCGCTGAGAAAACACTGTTATGGCAACCATTACCGCGGGCGATTTCAGAAACGGCGTGACCTTTGAAAACGACGGCCAGCTGATGCAGGTTGTGGAGTTTCAGCATGTCAAACCCGGCAAGGGCGCGGCCTTTGTTCGCACCAAGATGAAGAATGTCATCACCGGTGCCGTCACCGAAACCTCCTTCAACCCCACCGCCAAATTTGAGCAGGCCAGGATCGACCGTAAGGAAATGCAGTATCTGTACAACGACGGCGACCTGTACTACTTCATGGACACCGAAACATTTGAGCAGATCCCCCTCTCCAAGGACAAGCTGGGAGACAACTTCCGCTTCGTCAAGGAAGAGACCATGTGCAAGATCGTTTCGTGGAACGGCGAGGTCTTTTCTGTGGAACCCCCCGTGTTCGTCACCCTGCAGGTGACCGAATGCGAACCCGGCGTCAAGGGCAACACCGCCACCAATGTGCAGAAGATGGCCACCGTTGAGACCGGTGCCACCATCAAAGTGCCGATCTTCATCAACGAGGGCGACATGATCCGCATCGATACCCGCGAAGGCGGCTCTTATCTGGAGCGCGGCTGATCTTCCGCCCCCGCCACCGAAAGCCACAACAATGAAGGGAGAAATGAAGATGAAAGCAAACGAATCCGCTGCCTACCTCAAAGGCCTGTTTGAGGGTCTGTCCATCGACCGCAACAGCCCGGAAGGCAAACTGTTTGATGCCGCCATCACCGCCATTGGCGCGCTGTCGGAGCGCGTGGAAGAGCTCTCTGCCAAACTGCATGACATGGGCGAGTATGTCGAAGACATGGACGACGATCTGTCTGCCGTGGAAGAGATCGTTTTCGGAGATGAAGACGATGAAGACGAATACGACGAGGATGACGAAGAGGATGAGGACGACGATCAGTATTATGAGATCACCTGTCCCAAGTGCGGCGAGACCATCTGCTTTGACGATTCGCTTGAAAGCGATGAGTTGACCTGCCCTGCCTGCGGCGAACATCTGGAACTTGAATTTGAGTGCGACGGCGATTGCAGTGCCTGCGAAAAGGACTGTCCCGTGGTGGAAGACCCCGCAGACAAAGACAACGCCGACTGACCTTGCCCGACACAGGCCGCCCGCCACAGGTGTTTTTTCACCGCGGGCGGCTTTCTTTGTTCCGCCCACGGTGCGCCATGCCGCGACAGCGGCCTGCATGTTGGTTGCCCCATCTATCAACCGGCGGCGCAAAAACCAAATAAGCCGCCCCGAAGGAGTATGTGACCATGCATATTGCCGTTCTGGATACCGACAGCATCGGCCATGACCTTGACTATACCCCATTTGAGCGTTTTGGCACCGTCTCGCTTTACCCCGCCACTTCC
>CAMGGT010000259.1 GCA_946055715.1 uncultured Clostridia bacterium
ACAGAAGAGGCAGACAGCAAATGCTGTCTGCCTCTTCTGTTTCGCGGGAATATCTCCCGTCACTCCAAGCAGTATCAGTCGGAGATGAAGGGGAGCAGAGCGGCCTGACGGGCGCGCTTGATGGCGGTCGTCACTTCTCTCTGGTGCTTCGCGCAGGTGCCGGTCACGCGGCGGGGCAGGATCTTGGAACGCTCGGAAATGAACTTTCTGAGCTTCGCAGTATCCTTATAGTCAATGAATTCGACTTTATCTGCGCAGAAGATGCAAACTTTTCTTCTTCTGTGCATGGGCGGGCGTGCAGGACGCGGAGAATCATTTCTTTCCATTGCAGATACGAATACCTTTCTGACTCACGAATGAATATACACCTCTGCGCTGTGAGCCCGGCGGCAAAGGGGCCACCCTTCTCAGAAGGGTAAGCTGTCGTCGCCGGGAATCTCCTCAAAATTGCCGGCGGCAGGCGCGTTGGAAAACGAGGGGGCGCCGTATGCATCGGGTGTGTACTGCTGCTGGGGCTGTGTGCCGCCGGCAACAGTGGTGTCGGATTTGTTTTCCACAAAGGTCACTTCATCCGCCACGACCTCGGTGCTGTATCTCTTCTGCCCGGACTGGTCGGTCCAGCTTCTGGACTGGATCTGTCCGCAGACGAGGATGGGGCGTCCTTTTTTGAAATAGCGCGCAACAAATTCTGCGCTCTGCCTCCAGGCCACCACCGTGATGAAATCAGCGGTCTGCTGACCCTGTTCAGAGCGGGCAAAGCGGCGGTTGACCGCAAGGGTAAACCTGCACACAGAGACGCCGTTGGGGGTCTGTTTGAGTTCGGGATCTGCTGTCAGATTACCGATGAGAATTACCTTATTGAAACTTGCCATGATGTGCGCCTCCTGTTTCTTTGACTTTGTTGCGGCAAATTATTCCGCGTCGGTTGCGGCGGGAGCTTCTGCGGCGGGCGTCTCGGCGGCTGCGGCGACAGCGGCTTCCGTTGCGGCTTCGGCAACGGCGGCAGGTGCGGCGGCAACGGCATTTCCCTGTTTACGGGTGATCAACACGCGGAGCACACGGTCAGAGATCCGCAGTTGACGTTCCAGTTCACGGGGGAAAGACGGCTCGCTCTTAAAACTGACCAGAACGGTGTAGCCCTCGTTGTTATAACGAATCGGATACGCCAGTCTGCGTTTACCCCATTCATTGACGGAAACATCGGTGGCGTTTTCGTTGATGAGGGAGGTGAACTTGTCCACCACGGCGCGCAACTCATCCTCGGGGAGAGTGGCGACAACGGTAAACAGCGCCTCATAAGAACACAGTTTCTTTTCCATTCCTTCATACCTCCTTATGGTCATTCGGCCACACCATTCCGTGTGGCAAGGAGCAGGACTGCATAATCGTCCATACTATTCTCGGATTTTATCATTTTTCTTTTGCTTTGTCAAGTATTTCCGAAAAATTAATACTGTTTTATGACAAAAAAGAAAGAATGGCTGGACAAGTGGCTGTTTTTGTGCTACAATCGGATTGCCGCGTCGGTTTTGCGCGGTCAAAGCAGAAATAAAGGACGACAGCAATGAAACTGGGAATCGTTGGTTTGCCCAATGTGGGCAAAAGCACACTTTTCAACGCACTGACAAACGCCGGCGCACAGTCCGCCAACTATCCGTTCTGCACCATCGACCCCAATGTAGGGGTCGTGGCCGTGCCGGACAAGCGGCTGGATGTGCTGGCAGAGATGTATTCTCCCGAAAAATATACCCCCGCCTACATTGAATTTGTGGACATCGCCGGGCTGGTGCGCGGCGCTTCCAAAGGAGAGGGGCTGGGCAACAAGTTTTTGTCTCACATCCGCGAAGTGGATGCCGTTGTGCATGTGGTGCGCGCGTTTGCAGACGACAATGTTATTCATGTGGACGGCACGGTGGATCCCTTGCGGGATGTGGAGACCATCAACATCGAACTGATGATGGCCGACCTGGAAGTGGTAGAGCGCCGCCTGGAGCGCGTAACCAAGCTCGCACGCACAGACAAAAGTTATCTTTCCGAGCAGCAAGCCCTTGAAAAGGTGAAAAAGGGGCTGGAAGACGGGATGTGCGCCCGCGCCATCGGTCTTTCAGACGAAGAAAAAGAGGTGTTGGCCGAGGCGCGCCTGCTGACCCTCAAGCCCATCATCTATGTTGCCAACATCTCAGAAGACGAGGTGACGGGCGAATACAAAGACAATCCCCTTTATCAGAAGCTGGAACAGCAGGCAACCTCCGAGGGGGCGGAGATCATTGCCGTCTGCGCACAGATCGAAGCAGAGCTTTCCGACATGTCGCCCGACGACAAAATGGCGTTTCTGGCCGACCTGGGCATCGAAGAAAGCGGCCTTGACAAGCTCATCTCCGCAGGTTACCGTCTGCTGGGGCTGATCAGCTTTCTCACCGCCGGCCCCAAGGAGGTGCGCGCCTGGACCATCACCCGCGGCACAAAAGCACCGCAGGCGGCAGGCAAGATTCACTCCGACTTTGAGCGCGGCTTCATCCGCGCGGAAGTGGTCGCCTTTGACGACCTGGTGCGCGAAGGCAACATGAACGCCGTGCGCGAAAAGGGTCTGCTTCGCAGTGAAGGC
>CAMGGT010000260.1 GCA_946055715.1 uncultured Clostridia bacterium
GGGCTGTCGCAAATTGTTTTTTCATTTGCGACAGCCCCTTTACCGTAGGTCTATCTTCTATGCCTTCATCAGAGGGATGTCAGATATTCGCACATGGCACGCAGGGTCTGGGGCGTTTTGTCGCACCCGCCCTCAAAGGTCACGGTCTCGTCATAGCCGCCCGCACGAAGGGCATCAAAAAACGACTTGTAATCTGCCCCGTCGTCGGGGGTGGGGGCAGAGCGCAGGCAGGGGCTGGCAATATGCGTGTGAATGATGTGCTTTGCCAGACCGGTAAGCGAAGACATTTTTTCGCCGTTTTGCATGAGATGATAGTAGTCCACATGTCCGCCGACATTCGGGCGGTCTGCGCGCAGGGCAAGGTCAACTGCATCCTTGGCGGTGTTGATGATGTTGCATTCGGCATAGCGCAGGGGCTCTATGCACACGCGCTGGCCATGCGCGGCCGCCGACTCGGAAAAGATGCGCGTCACAGAGACAAGCTGTTCCATCGCCTCGTCAAACGAAAAGCCCTCCGGCACCGTTTTGGCCGCAGAAGAGCCGAACACGATCATCCTGACCCCAAGCTGTGCCAGCCGGGCAAAACTCTGCTCAGAAAAAGCGCGGATGCTCTCAAAGTTCACATCCGGCCCTGTCAGTCGCATGTCTGTGGGCACCAGCCCGTTGCAGGCATACAAAAAGCCGGCAGGCAATTCTTCTTTGAGGGCGAGCAGGGTCGCAAATTTTGCCTCGTCCATGCGAAAGACAGACCAGTTGCTCACCTCCACATAGGCAAAGCCCGCCTCATACGCCCGCCGGATGACCGCGGGGTCGGTCGTGCAGAATCCGATCTTCATGGTTGCCTCCTGTATGCGCGTGATTGAACAAGTGTTTAACTCCATCATACCATTTCGCCGTCAAAAAATCCATAGTCCGGCGCATTTTTTGCCGTTTTGTGCGAAAAAGACAAAATCTTGCGGACGCTGCCGCTTTTTCGGCGCCGATGTGCGGATGCTTGATTTTTTGCGTACAGCGTTGTTTTTTACCGGTTGGATGATAGCCGAGCAAAATGCGGACATACTAACCGCAAGAACAGAGAAAGGAAAACGGCACCGCATGAATCGGCGGTGTCGGCAAATCTATGCAATCCATCTGGAGCCGCACCGCGGCTTTACCGCGATTTGAGACGCTGCAAGGAGACACAAGCGTTGATGTGCTCATCATCGGCGGCGGCATGGCGGGGCTGTTGTGCGCGCATCACCTGACCAAAGCAGGGGTAGACTGCCTGCTTGTCGAGGCAGACCGCATTGGCTGTGGCATCACAAAGAATACCACGGCCAAGATCACCTCTCAGCACGGCCTCATTTACGCAGACATGGTGCGCCGGCAAGGGGCGGAAGCCGCGCGCATGTATTTGCAGGCAAACGAAGCGGCCCTGGCAGCATACCGCGCGCTCTGCCGCGGCATTGACTGCGACTTTGAAGAAAAGGATGCCTATGTCTATCTGCTCTCCGACCGGCAGAAGATCGAGAGGGAGGTGGAAGCCCTGCAACAGATCGGTTATCCTGCGGAATTTGCCGAGCAGTTACCTCTGCCGTTCCGCACGGCGGGGGCGGTGCGGTTTCCCTCTCAGGCACAGTTTCACCCGCTGAAATTCGTCGCCGGCATCGCGCAGGGTCTGCGCATCTGCGAGCATACAAAGGTCAGAGAACTGGTGGGCACCACCGCCGTCACCTCGGGGGGGCGTATCAGAGCGCAGAAGATCATTGTGGCCACCCATTTTCCCTTTCTCAACAAGCACGGCTTCTATTTCGTCAAGATGTATCAGCACCGCTCGTATGTGCTGGCACTCGAAGATGCCGCGAACTTTGACGGTATGTATCTTGACGGGTCGGGCCAAGGGCTGTCTCTGCGCCAAAGCGGTGAGGTGTTGCTGGTGGGAAGCGGCGCACACCGCACAGGCAAAAAGGGCACCGACTGGCAGGACGCGGAACGCTTTGCCGAACTCTATTACCCCGGCGCGCGCGAGATCTGCCGCTGGGCCACACAGGACTGCATGACGCTGGACGGCATGCCCTATATCGGCAGATATGCCAAAAACACGCCCGACCTGTATGTGGCCACCGGCTTCAATAAATGGGGCATGACTTCCTCCATGGTGGCGGCACAGTTGCTGACAGACACGATCTTGGGCAAAGAAAACGCCGCCCGGGCCCTGTTTGACCCCTCCCGCAGTGTACTGCAACCGCAGCTCGCGGCCAATCTCGGCGCGGCAGTCCTCGGGCTGATCACGCCGCAGACAAAACGCTGTCCCCACATGGGGTGCGCCCTCAAATGGAACGCGCAGGAACACAGCTGGGACTGCTCCTGCCACGGTTCCCGCTTTTCCGCGTGTGGCGAGGTCATCGACAACCCGGCCACCGCCGACCTCAAAAGCGCTCCCCAAAAGCAAAAAACGCGCACCTCCCACACGCCCCCCGACCCCGCCTGACCCCGCCTGACCGTAATATCATCGGCCTGTATCGACCTATCTCAAAAACAACTTGCATACGTCGGGCATTCTTTCGTGCCTCCCTCCGGGAGGGAGGGGGACC
>CAMGGT010000261.1 GCA_946055715.1 uncultured Clostridia bacterium
CATGTTTTGCCCGGTGTGGCGGAATTTATCCGTTGGCTTCGTGAAGAAGACAAAGAATTTCTGTTTTTAACCAACAACAGCGGCTATACCCCAAGGGAGCTGAACCAGAAGCTGGCCCGTATGGGGCTGGATGTTCCCGAGGAACATTTTTACACCAGTGCCCTTGCGACAGCGGCGTTTCTGAAGGAGCAGGCACCAGGTTGCTCCGTGTTTGCCATCGGCGAAGCCGGACTGCTGAACGCGCTGTATGATGTGGGCATCACGATGAATGATGTGAACCCCGATTATGTGGTGGTGGGAGAAGGAAGAACCTATTCCCTTGATACGCTGACAAAAGCCACCAACCTTGTGATGGCGGGGGCGAAGCTGATCGGTGCCAATTCTGATGTGTCCGGACCGATCGAGAACGGGATCGCCCCGGCCTGTCGTGCTCTGATTGCCCCCATTGAGATGGCAACCGGCACCCAGGCATACTTCTGCGGAAAGCCCAATCCCTTGATGATGCGCACAGGACTGCGGCTTTTGAAATGCCATTCTGCCGATGCGGTGATGGTGGGTGATCGAATGGACACCGACATCGTATCAGGTATGGAAAGCGGCATGTCCACCGTGCTGGTGCTTTCCGGCGTGTCAACCATGGATACACTGAAAACCTATGCCTACCGTCCCAGCGTCGTTTTGAACGGTGTGGGGGATATCGTCACCATGGCAAATGAAATGAAATGATGAACGCAGATTTCCCTTCCCCCTCCTCTACCGCTTCCCTTTCCTTTTTGCCCCAAAAGGCATAAATGGGCAAGGGCGCATGCAGGCGTTTTTTAGCCGTTCATGCGCCCAAATGCCTGAGCTGTTTTGCATTGTATGCATAAAATACAGTTCCCGCCTGTTTCTGCCGTGGATAATCGTACGCATCAAGCGCGCGCCTATCTGAGTATTTATGTTGTATAGTCGTGCGAGCGAAGATATTTCAGGCGGGTGGCCTCTCCGCCGCGGATATGCCGTTCGGATTTGTTTTTCTCCAGAATTTCCTTGACCTGTTCGTACAGCGGACGGTTGATGTAATACAGGCGGTTGGTGATGTCCTTATGTATGGTGCTTTTGCTCAACGCAAAAACAGCGGCGCACTGTCGCACGGTGGCCTGATGCTCAATGATGTAGGACGCCATTTCTTCGCACCGCTCTCTGGTATCATATAACATCGTGTTTCCTCCGATTGAATGTTTCAAGACATTATATGAAAGGATGGCTTTTATCATGCGAAAAGAAACGGATAACTTCCGCGATTCCGCAATTATGGAAGGCATGACCTCCATCCGCGCCGTTCTCTCTTCCTGCAGCGCATCCGACTGTCGCATTGTTGAAGTTTTGTATGACAAAGAAAAAAAGGCCAAAAAGGAGAAAGAACTGCGCTATCTGGCGCACCGCGCCGAAGAATACGGCTTTCGCATGACAGAAACAGATGCGGCCAACCTGGACGAGTTGTGTACCGGCAACACACACGGCGGAATTGCGGCTGTGACACTGCCCCGCCCCATTCCCGTCTTGACGGCGGAAACGCTCCTTGCCGAGCGCGGATTCTATGTGATGATCGAGGGGATCGAAGACCCCTATAATTTCGGCTATGCCATTCGCTCTCTCTATGCCTGCGGTGTGGACGGCATCATTCTGCCCAGCCGCAACTGGATGAGTGCTGCCGGGGTCGTGGCAAGGGCATCTGCCGGCGCCTCGGAGCTGATCGACCTGTATACCGTGCCGAGCGGCGAGACGGCAGCCGATATCTTTCATACAAAGGGATATGCGGTGGTATGCGCCGCAGAGGATACCGATCTCTGTCTCCAAAAGGCAAAAATCCCCTACCCTGTATTTTTGGTGATCGGTGGAGAGCGGCGCGGGATCTCGGCCGCTTTGCGCCAAAAGTGCGACTTTGCCGTCAAAATTGACTATGGCCGAAATTTCGGCGCATCCCTTTCTGCCGCGTCGGCCGCTACTGTGTTTGCCTATGAGATCACCCGGCAAAACCTGTTCTAAGGCCAAAGTTTCCCCATCTCATAGCACAGTGGTAAACCGCCATCGTTTGATGAGGGCAAAAGAAAACATGCACGGACAGACTCGTCCGTGCATGTTTTCTTTTGATAGGGCTACGGGTCAATCCGGATATCCGTCCGGGTTCTTTTTTTGCCATGTGGCAAGGTCTTCGCACATCTTGTCTATGCCATAGTTAGCCGTCCAACCCAGCTCTGCCGCGGCCTTGGAGGCGTCTGCATAGCAGGCGGCGATGTCGCCCTCTCTGCGCGGGCCGATGCGGTAGGGGATGGTGGCACCCCATGCCTTTTCAAAGGCGTGGATGACTTCAAGCACCGAATAGCCGTTGCCGGTGCCGATGTTGAAGTATTCGATGCCCTGGACCTGTTCTGTGCGGGTCAAGGCGCAGAGATGGGCTTTGGCCAGGTCTACCACATGGATATAGTCGCGCACGCCGGTGCCGTCGGGGGTGGGATAGTCATTGCCGAATACCGTCACATACGGGAGATTTCCTGCTGCTACCTTGGCCACATAGGGCAAC
>CAMGGT010000262.1 GCA_946055715.1 uncultured Clostridia bacterium
TCAAAGCAGAAGCCGCTGATGCGGTCCAAGAGGTAGTTGCTGCGGGCGCTTTTTTGGAGGACCTTCTTTTTTTCCAGTCGGTCAAGGATCAGCCGGATGACCATGCCGGCAAACTGCGCCCACAGGAAGCTCAGCCCCCATGCCAGACTGGCGAACAGGCCGCCCAGGGCATTGAGCCCCACCATGATGGCGTAGGCGATCGCATAGGCCAGGAAGACCAGGCCGAGGTTGATGGAGAGCTTATCCACAGACACAGACTCGGCCGATTCTGCCTCGCCCTGCACCTGCGCCCGGTTTCCGTGGTCGCGCACGCGAAGCTTGCCCTTGCGGCGCATATAGTTCATATAGATAACGCCGAAGACCGAACCGACAATAAAGCCGACGGTGGCGATCGTAAGGCCGAAGCCCGCCCCGTCCTCAAGGCCGTAGGCGGTGTAGTTGCTGCCCCACGCCATGGCGTTGCCGGTGCCCTGCGCAAAGCCGCAGGGGAGCAGGATGCCGGCGTAGAAGATGCCGCCGAAGCACACCAGCGTCACAAGCAGCCCCGCAAAGGCCTGCAGCATATAGACGCTGCTGTGGAGAAGAGAATACTCAAAAAGCTTGCCGACCCTGACCTTCTCTTTGGCGCGGCCGCGCTTGAGTGCCATGGCCGCGAACCCGATGCCCAGCATGTGGTAGGTGATGATCTGCATGGTGGCATTGTCGATGACCGCCCCCACATTGACATCGCAGAGATGCAACACCGTTTTGACAATAAACACCAGAATGCCTGCGATCAATGCGGTGGGAAACAGCAGACGGCGGATGAAGGGCACGCGGCGGCGCAACACATTGGCCACGAGCAGGGTGATGAGCAGAATGCCCAGCTGAACCATCAACGTCCAGACGGCATCGAAGTCCGCCCAGTTGACGGCGGCGGTGTTGGTGGAAAGCATAGCCATTCCTCGCTTTTTTGGATATTTTGGGGATGTTTCCGTAAGACCGAAGAAGCAAAACGGCGACCGTCCCTTGAAAAAGCATGCGAGAGCGTCGCAAGCAAGAAGCCGGAGAAAGGTCGGACGAGAGGGGCAGCCGATCGGAAGGGGTTCATCGGCCGGCGGCCACCTGCTTTTGCCGCGCGGTGAGGTCGGGCGCGGCGATCTCCCCGGTGGGGGGTGCCTGCATGCCCGCGCCGAGCAGCGTGGGGCGCATCATCTCCCGCGCACGGGCAGACACGTCGGCCACGCGGGAGACAGCCACCTCTTCGGCGGGGATGACCCCCTCAAACCGCAGATACACATCGGTGCCCAGCTTATACCAGTTGCGTTTGATCTTTTCGGTGCCGCGCAAGGTCAGCACCACCACGTCGGCATTTGCGTGGCGGGCGGCCAGAAATACCCCGTCATGAAAGCCCTTCAGCACGCCGTCGCGGCTGATGGTGCCTTCGGGATAGACCCCCACCGCACAGCTGTCTTGCTGCATGCGCTCTGCGGCACGGCGCACAGCCAACAGCGCCGCCTTGGGGTCTGTTCTGTCGATGCCGATGAAGCCCGCGCGGGTGGCAAACGGGCCCATCATGGGCATGGTCAGATTTTCGGGTTTGGAGATAAAAAGGATGCCGTGCCCGAAGAAGGGCATGCAGGCCACCATCGGGTCAAAGTGAGAGAGGTGATTGCTCACAAGCAGGCACGGGCGGTCTTTGTCCCGCGGCAGAAACTCTTTGCCCTCGATATGTACCCGCACCCGCATCAGCTTCAGTATGATCATCACCGTCTGATGCAAAAAGAACCGCACAAATGTGGGGCGGATGCGCTCGGGCGGCTCCCGCTTGACAAAGAAAGACATGCAGATAAAGACAAGTATATGCAAAAGGCACAGCCCCAGCACATAGGCGGGCCACAGCAACAGTGCCCACAGCGGAGAAATGCCGCACCCCAGCACCGTCCAGACGGTGCCGCCCGCCGCAAGCAGCAGGTAGGCGTCGTACCACGGGCAGTATCGTAAATTCATTTCGGTATTCCTTTCAAAAAACAGCAGGTCGCGCCGCCCTCTTTTGCCCCGGCCGAAAACCGGCCGTAAAAGAGACGGGTCGACGGCAAAGCATTCTGCTCTTTTGCGCACAGACCGCCGCCTGTGTTTCTTCCTGATCGCGTTTTCATAAGCGATTACGGTTTCCGACAATTGACCGTCATACGCGCGCATATATTATATTATATATGACATTTCGGAAAATTGCAAGTATTTTATTTGCCTGTCGCAGGCGCGCCCGAAAGCGAAAGCCGACAACCAAAGAAGCGACAAGGCGGCCGACCGTTGCCCCGACAAAAAGCCGCCTGTGCCTCGCTATGGCGAGCCGTTGCCGCTGTTTTGTCGGCAACATCGTTTATTCGTAATTTTTACGCCGAAATTGATTGATAAAATACGAATTATGGAGTTTAATGATTTGCCGTTTTGTGCGTGCATAATTTCCCATTTACAGGCAGTTTTATGAAAAATGACCAAAAAAGCGCGTGCGCAGGTTTTCCACAAATCGAATTGTGGGAATTGTGGAGCAACCTTCCGGGTTTCTGAAAAATCCAAC
>CAMGGT010000263.1 GCA_946055715.1 uncultured Clostridia bacterium
CTTTTGCGGCGTTTGCTTTGTCAAAAGCTGATTTGTCATCTCACACAAAAAAGAAAAATATTTTTATATGGATTGACGAAACGAATGTTTTATGTTATGATGGTATCGGTAGAAATTGTGAAATTTCTGTCAAACCGAATTTTATGAACCGGAGGAATAGATCTATGCCTGCCTACAACAAGAAAAATGTAGAAGACATTGACGTCAAGGGCAAAAAAGTCCTTGTGCGCTGTGACTTCAACGTACCCCTCAAAGACGGCGTCATCACATCCGACAAGCGGATCGTCGAAGCCCTGCCCACCATCAAATACCTGCTGGGGCAGAACGCGGCCGTGATCCTCTGCTCCCACATGGGCAAGCCCAAGGGACAGGTCAACCCCAAGTATTCTCTGGCGCCCGTTGCCGCCCGCCTCACCGAACTGCTGGGTCAGACGGTGGAACTGGCCGCCGATGTCACCGGCCCCGATGCCAAGGCAAAGGCCGCAGCACTCCGTCCCGGACAGGCGATGCTGCTTGAAAATGTCCGTTTTGACGCCCGCGAGGAAAAGAACGACCCCACCTTCGCGCGTGAACTGGCAGACATGGCCGAGATCTTTGTCAACGATGCCTTCGGCACCGCGCACAGAGCGCATGCTTCCACCGCCGGTGTGGCCGACTATCTGCCCGCCGTCTGCGGCTACCTGATCGAAAAAGAGATCACCATCATGGGCAAGGCCCTGGAAAACCCCGCGCGTCCTTTCGTGGCGGTGCTGGGCGGCGCCAAGGTCTCCGATAAGATCGGCGTCATCAACAACCTCATCGAAAAGGTCGACACCCTCATCATCGGCGGCGGCATGGCCTACACCTTCTTCCGTGCGCAGGGCTCGTCTGTCGGTTCTTCCATCTGCGAAGAGGACAAGCTGGACCTGGCGCGCGACATGCTGAAAAAGGCAAAAGACAAAGGTGTGAACTTCCTTCTGCCCGTGGACAACATGATCGGCCGCGAGTATAAAGAAGACACCGTGCGTATGCGCATTTATTCCGACGCTATTCCCGACGGCTGGATGGGTCTGGACATCGGCCCCGTCTCGCAGGAGCTGTTCTCCAAGAGCATCATCGGCGCGGGCACCGTGGTTTGGAACGGCCCCATGGGCGTGTCTGAATGGGCACCCTTTGCCGCCGGCACCGAAGCCGTGGCAAAAGCCGTGGCCGAAAGCGGCGCTGTCTCCATCATCGGTGGCGGCGACTCTGCCGCGGCCGTGGAAAAACTGGGCTATGCCGACCGCATGACCCATGTCTCCACCGGTGGCGGTGCTTCCCTTGAATTTCTGGAAGGGCTTGAGTTGCCCGGCATCGCCTGCCTGCAGGACAAATAAGAAAACGCGCGTCCTTGCCGCCGCCCACCTCTGCCCATGGGGCAGACCGGCGTTGGCGGGGCGCATTCTTTGACAAAGGGCTGGGGGTTTTTCTCTTTTTCTTTTGTTTTGCCTTCCCTGCCCTGCCGTATGACCTGCATTCTCCCGTATTTTAACCATATATCCGGAAAGGAAATACAATCATGAGAAAAACCGTAATTGCCGGCAACTGGAAGATGAATATGACCCCCTCCGCCACCCGCACCTTCATGGAGACGCTGGCCCCCATGGTGAAGGGTAAAGACAAGTGCGACATCGTGCTGTGCGTGCCGTTTGTGGACATTGCCACCGCCGTGGAAGCCACCCGCGGCACCAACATTAAAATCGGGGCGCAAAACGTTCACTTCGAACCGAAGGGTGCCTATACCGGCGAGATCTCTGCCGAGATGCTCAAAGAAGTGGGTGCCGAATATGTTATTGTCGGCCACAGCGAACGCCGCACCTACTTCGGTGAGACCGACACCACCGTCAACCTGCGCACAAAAGCCGCGCTGGCCGCAGGGCTGACCGTGATCCTCTGTGTGGGCGAGGTCAAGGAACAGCGCCTGTCCGGCATCACCGACGAGGTGGTGACCATGCAGACAAAGCTCGCGCTTGCAGACATCTCTGCCGAGGAACTCAAGCGCGTCATCATCGCCTATGAACCCGTGTGGGCCATCGGCACCGGCCTGACCGCCACCCCCGAGCAGGCAGACGAGACCTGCGGCGTCATCCGCCGCGCACTGGCCGGCCTGTACGGCGAGGAGGTTGCCGAGGCCACCACCATCCAGTACGGCGGCTCTATGAACGACAAAAATGCCGCCCAGCTGCTCTCCAAAACCAATGTGGACGGCGGTCTGATCGGCGGCGCTTCCCTCAAGCCCGACGCTTTCACCGCCATCGTGGACGCGGCCAACGCCTGACAAAAAGAGACGCATTTCCCGCGCAAAGAAAGACACGCTTTACCGCTGTTCCCATAGGGATTTAAATTGAAAACTTTATAAAACTCGACTTTTAATAAGTCGAGTTTTCTTTTATCCACATAAAACTGCTTGATAAATTTGTTTATTAGTGCTATAATAATTATGCTAAACAAAACTAAATGTATGGAGCGAATTCTCATTATTTTATGGCGCTTTGTATTCTTTTGCACAATTACTTTTGAATTTGATAAAATGCAGAT
>CAMGGT010000264.1 GCA_946055715.1 uncultured Clostridia bacterium
ACGGCCGCGCGGAGGGGGGCGTCTGTCTCGTAGGTCAGGCGGTAGAGGTTGGTATCCTCCTGCCCTTCGTCCGGCAGGACCGTGTGCTCAGGGGCGGGAATGATGCCGACGCCGTCATAGTTCTGCCCGCAGGGCGGGTCATAGTGGGCAATGGTGAGCTTGAAGCCCGTGCCGTCGCCAAAGGGGTAGGTAGTCTGCACGGTGCCTTTGCCATAGGTGGTCTCGCCCACCACGGTGGCGGAAATGAGGCCGTCTGCCGCATAGTCGCGCAGGGCAGCGGTGAACAGCTCGGCGGCGGAGGCGGTGTAGCCGTTGACCAACACCACAGCCGGCACGGTCAGCTCGTGTTTGCCGTCTTCAAATATTTCGGTCTTGTCTTCCAGATAGAGCTTGCTGTCCTCACAGCGGACGGTATAGTCGGTCATGACCTCGGCGCCGTAATGCACCGAGACGATGTCGCCGTCCGGCAACAGGTAAGCCAGCATGCGGCACACGGTGTCAAGCAATCCGCCGCCGTTGTTGCGAAGGTCAAATACAATGCCGGTCACGCCCTCGGCCTCCAGCGACTCCATGGCGGTTTTGAACTGGCCGTAGGTGTGTTCGTCAAAACCGGTGATGCGCAGATAACCGATGTTGCCCGGGGCTTCGTCGACAATGCGCCACAGCACCGAGCGGTTGACGATCTTCCCGCGGGTGACGGTGCAGGTCTGCTCGGCGCCGTCACGCAGGTAGGCGAAGTTCACCGTGGTGTCCTTTTCCCCTGCGATGGCATTCACAAACTCGGCATAGGCATCTGTTTGGTAGGTAAGGTCGTCCACGCGGACGAGGATGTCGCCCACCCGAAGACCGGCCTGCTCGGCGGGACTGCCGGGAAACACATCCAGAAGTTCCAGCCCCACGCCGTCAAGTGATTCTGCCACCACCACGCCGATGCCCGAAAAATCGCCCGACAGGTCGCTTTGCCAGAGGGCAAAGTCCTCACGGTCAAAATAGGCGGCGTGTTTGTCGCCCGTCTGCGAGATAAATGCCGCGAGCAGAGCGTCTGTCAACGCGTCGGAGGGGGGCATGTCGTATATGCCAAATTGGGAAAAGACCTGCATCATGAAGGCCAGTTTTTCGCGGTCATATCCGCTCTCCCCATTCCTGATCTGCCGGAGCTGCAACCCGTTCTGCAGGGCGATCAGGCCGAAGATGATGGTCGTGACAAGCAGCAGAAGGCACAGGATGGAAAGAATGGTAATGGCGGAAGAACGCTTGTTCTGTACAGACAGATAGACATTATGAGGGGAAGGTTGACTGCTGTTTTGCACGGCTTGGCAATTCTCCTTTCGGTGATGGGCAGAAAACCGGCGGATGATCATGCGGGCGGTTTGGCCGCTTTTTGGGGGTTGGTATCGGTATAAACGGCACTCCGGCGTCCGGGCAGGCAGAAAAGTCCGGACGCCGGAGTCGTCATGCCCTTATCAGCATACAGCCGGGCGAAAGCGAAATATGTCGGATGACCGCATCAGAATTTAGCGGGCTTGCTTGTCAGGTATTTCTTGACCATCAGCGCCACCTTGAAGGTCACCGCGTCTTCAAACCGCCGCAGATCCAGCCCCGTGAGCTTGAGGATGCGCTCCAGGCGGTAGACCAGCGTATTGCGGTGAACGAAGAGCTTGCGGGAGGTTTCGGAGACATTTAAGTTGTTTTCAAAGAAGCACTGCACGGTGGTCAGCGTTTCGTGGTCCAGCGAATCAAGCGAGCCCTTCTTGAACACCTCGTCAAGGAAGATCTCGCACAGGGTGGTGGGTAGCTGATAGATCAGTCGGCCGATACCCAGGTTCTCATAGCTGACATAGTTCTTCTCGGTGTCAAAGATCTTGCCCACTTCCAGCGCGATGCGCGCTTCCTTATAGGAACGCGAAAGGTCTTTGAGGTTGCTTCCCACCGAGCCGATGCCCACCGACACGCGCTTGGCATAAAACTCTGTGGTCAGGGTCTCATACACAGAGGCGGCCAGCGGTTCTGCATCGTTGATGGTGTCGGCCCCCGGGGTCATCTCCTTGACAAGTACGATGTCCTGCTCGCTGATGGAGATGATGAAGTCGCGGTTCTTGTCGGGGAACATGCTCTGCAGGATCTCATAGGGCAACAGGTCTGTGCGGTCGGCAAACTTGATGACCATCACCACCCGTCGTGAGTCGGCGGGGAAGCGCAGTTCCTTGCCCTTCATGTAGATGTCGCTGGGCAGAATGTTGTCGAGGATGATATTTTTAATAAAGGAGGCCTTGTCGTACTTCTCGTCATAGAGCTTTTTGATGTTGCCAAGCGAAATGGCCAGCAACGCGGCAATGCTCTCGGCAGATTTGTCTGTGCCTTCCACAAACAGGATGTAATCGTTTTTGACGCCGGCAGTCAGAAAGCGGTAGGTGAAGCCGTCCAGCATCAGCATATCGCCGGAAAAGGCCAACTCCTCGCGGATGCCCTGGCGGGTCTCGCCGATGCGCTGCAGTTCGCTGCAGGCCACTACGACGCCATTCTCGTCAATGATGCCGATGACAAGCCCGACGGC
>CAMGGT010000265.1 GCA_946055715.1 uncultured Clostridia bacterium
AATCCGTATAGACGAGGATGTGGGAAAGTGCCTTGCCGCTGACGATCAGCCGTTCAAGCTCCTCGCGGAAGCGCGAGAAGGTGATCAGCCCCGTTAGGGTGTCGTGGTCTGTTGAGAGCGCGTCTGCCGCACCCGCAGTAAGGTTCTGCGCGAGGTGGGCAGAGATGATCTTTGTGAGTTCGCCCAGCTGACTGCGGTGATAATTCGACCAGGGCCGCTTGGCGCTGCACACCACATACGAAATGGCACCGATGTATTTGCCGCGGCAGTACATGGCGGCATACACCACCGTTTTGGCGCCGCCCTGCATGAGCAGTGCCCGCCCCTGCGGCGAGTAGGCCTCCATGTCGTCTTCGTCCAGCACGGTGGTGCCGTATTCGTCATAGCTGCGATAGAGGGTGAGGAAGTCCTCACGCGAAAAGCCGTCCGGCATGTGCAACGCCTCCGGCACGCCCTCGGCGCACCATTGATAGTTGCGTGACGCATACAGGTCGCGCACGTCGGCATTGATGATGGTGATCCTGTCGAGATGGAAGCGGAGGCCGATGACCTCCAAGAGCAGTTTGATGGCCGTGTCAAAGTTGCTGTTTTTTTCGAAGATGTCAAAGGCGGCGGTCATCATGTCGCTTTGCAGATAGCGCGGGTCGATGGCAGGCGGGAAGGCCTCCCTGTCTGCGCGCGCCTCTTTGAAGCGTTGCAGGTTGTCGCAGAAGGCATAGCCGTCCCGGCCGTTGAGCTTTGCCTGATAGAGCGCCCAGTCGGCATTTTCAAACAGTTGGTCGTAGGTATAGCCCGCCGTATTCTCCGGCAGGTAGCACACACCCGCACTGCAGGTGATGCGGCAGTTGTTCTCTTCAAAGGTGAGGGTGCGCACCTCTTCCACCAGACGGATCATGGCTTTGACCAGCGGAATGTGGCTGATGCCTTTGAGCAGAATGACAAACTCATCCCCGCCATACCGCGCGAGGATGTCTTTGGGCTTGAAGAGGTAGGGCAACAGCTGTGCCACATTCTGCAGCACGCGGTTGCCGAACAGGTGGCCGTAGACATCGTTGATCTGTTTGAAATAGTCCACATCCATGACGATGAGCGCGCAGGAGTCCAGCGGGTCTTTGCGGCTGAGGTAGTCTTCTATCAGTTCCTTTCCGGCGGCGTGGTTATACAGCCCGGTCAGCGGATCCCGCTCTGCCTGCTGTTGCAGGGCTTTTTCGCGCATTCTTTCACGCGTGACATCCTGAATGCTGCCCAAAAACACCTCTTCGCCAAAGGTGGCGGCGTCTCCGTGTTGGCCTTGCAGGATTTTATAGCGCGACTTTCCCTGCTCGTCCATACAGCAGATCTTGATCGGCCCCGGCAACCGCCCGCGGAAAAAGCCGCCCGCCTTCCAACGGTCTTCCCTGCGGATGTCGGAATCTGTTTTCAGATGAAGGAGATAATGCTCTTTGACCTTCACCGGGCGGAAAGTGTCATCATAGATGACGAGGGTGTCGGCGGCGGGGCGGTACTCGAAGGCGTCCAGTCCGCTGCTTTTCATCACCAGTTTGAGCTTTTTGCAGTCGCAGACTTCCTTTTGGTTCTTCTTTTCTGCATCTGCGGCTTCGGCTTGCGGCAAAACGATCGCTTGTTTGGACCTGGCTTTCATCTGCGCTCTCCTTTGACTGAAAATGCGGTCTTGGCTGTATCGGTTGGATCTGGGAGCAGGGCGGTTTTTGCGGCGGGATTTGCTGTGGGCGACGCCGAATGTGCATCGGGTCGTCGGCATGGCGGTGATGAGATGCCGGGGGCAACGCGCCCGCGGTGTTTGCTCTGAAAAAAACAAAAAATCCGTCTTTGTGCAAAAGAACGGCGGCGAAAGGCCACTGGTATCCCGGCATGGTACGGATCATTTGAGGGGGCTGCCCTTTGCGGCAGCATCAGGGCAGGACTTGCTATATAATATATTTGGAGGAAATGGGGCAAACGGCACATCAGCCGGTTGGGGTGATGACAGGCAGAATCATGCACCGGCGCGCGGGCATCGGGCAACGCGGCAAGCATCATGACAGAACGACTTCGGACACAAAGGCAATTCATACAGTAAGAACGATGTCGATATCATGTCGGTACATAAATCAATTACATATAAAATTATAGATGAGATCGGGCGGCAAGTCAATAGTATTTTGGGGGGCAATTTGCCGTTTTTTGTGCGGCATTTTGTTGACATGTTGGTGTAATTTGCATTGTCGATATTGCGCCTTTGTCGCAGAGACAGATGCCAATCGCTCGCCACTTGAATTCATCCAAGGTAGGGGAGGCGCGATGCAATTTGCGACAAATGGCATTGCTCCTCCCGCCAACCGGCACACATGTCGCCAATGGCTCCCTCTGGGATGGGAGCAAGGCGCTGTTGCTTCGCACCGGCGCCCAGCGCCGAAGGTGACTGAAGGAGAGCGCGGCAGTACAGTAGAACGCATTGTTTGTGTCGAAGGGCGACGGCAAAGAGTATGGTGCCATACAATGCACCAATCTTTGCTTCTCGTCCCGCCGGCTCCTTCCACCGCTTCG
>CAMGGT010000266.1 GCA_946055715.1 uncultured Clostridia bacterium
GAGACTGCACTTGGCCAAGTTGCCAAAGACCCCCCTTTTTTCAAAAAGGCCTCCCCCACATATACGATTGGATATCTATGATTGAATGGATGTGCATACCCGGCGCGTCAGGCAAAGCTGTCGATGTATCGCACGGCGGCCAACGCCGCCACCGCACCGTCTGCCGTGGCGGTGGTGACCTGTCGGATCTCTTTGGTTCTGCAGTCCCCCGCCACGAAGATGCCGGCTTTGCCGGTCAGGCAATGTTCGTCCGAGACGACATAGCCGTGCTTGTCAAGCGTGACCATGTCGGCAAAGGCCTCATTTTCGGGCACCTGCCCGATGGCCACAAACACGCCGTCCACGGCGATGCGCGCCTGGGTGTCGTCTTCCGTTTTGCGCACCAGCAAGCCGCTCAGTTCCGGCTCGCCGACATACTCTTCCACCACCGAACGGTAGAGAATGGTGACATTCTTGCGGGCGGAGACCGCCTCGCAGAGCTGGCCCTCGCCTGTGAGCTTGGGCAGGTTCTGAATGATGTAAACATGGCGGCAGATCTCGGAGAGGAGCATGGCCTCCTGCAGGGCGGTGTTGCCGCCGCCGATGACCGCCACGGTGCGGCCGGCATAGAAGGAGCCGTCGCACACCGCGCAAAAGGAGATGCCGTGGCCGATCAGCTCTTCCTCGCGGGGCAGACCCAGGCGGCGATGGCGGGAGCCGGTGGCGATGATGACGCTTTTGGCCTCATATTCGCCTGTGTCTGTCATGACATATTTGGTATAGCCGGCATCCCGGATGCCCACCACGGTGGCGGGCTCTGCCTCTGCGCCCAGCGCCAGCATCTGCTCGGTCATTTTATCGGCCAGCTCGGTGCCGGACAGCGCCTGAAACCCGGGATAATTCTCTACCTTCGGGGAGAAGGTGATCTGCCCGCCAAAGGTCTCTTTTTCCAGTACCAGCACCGTTTTGCCCGCCCGACGGGCATAGATGGCGGCGGTCAGCCCTGCCGGGCCGGCACCGACAATGATGATATCGTACATACAAGGACGCCTTTCAGAAGTTGAGGTGCGCAAACGAAGAGAACGATCAGTTTTTGCCGGAGACAATATAGCCGCGGATGTTGGACAGATTGGTATACAGCTCTGTATTGCCGCCGCCCACCACGACCAGCGTGGGTGCCTGCTTGATCTTCAGCTGTTCGCAGAGTTCGGGGTTCTCGTCGGCGTACAGTTTTTCGAAGGGGATGTTGGCCTTTTCAAGCAGGGAGACGGCCATTTTGCAGTTGGGGCAGGTCTTGGTGGCAACAAGGTAGCAGCCGTTTGCAAGGCCGCCTTCGGCCTTCTTTGCGGCGGGCTTGGCCGCAGAGGGTTTGGTCGCGGCGGGGGCGGCCGCCTCCTGCACGGGCGTTTCGCCTGCGGTCCTGCGGGCATCGAAGCGGGCAACGGAGCTGCCGATGTCGTAGGTCACGCGGTCTTTGTACTCCTGGCTCTTGCCGTCATTCCAGTTCTGCACGGGGCGGTAGTAGCCGGTGATGCGGCTGTAAACCTCGGTCTTTTCGCCACAGTGCGGGCAGACCATGTGCTCGCCCGCCAGATAGCCGTGGTTGCGGCAGACGGAGTAGGTGGGAGACAGCGTGTAGTAGGGCAGTTTATAGTTTTCGGCGATCTTGCGCACCAGGTCGGCCGCAGACTTCCAGGAGGGCAGTTTCTCGCCCAGGAAGGCGTGGAAGACCGTACCGGAGGTGTACAGCGTCTGCATATCGTCCTGAATGTCCAACGCGGCAAAGATGTCGTCGGTGTAGCCAACGGGCAGGTGAGAAGAGTTGGTATAGTAGGGGGTGCCGTTGTCGTTGGCGGTCTTGATGTGGTCAAACCGCTTCTTGTCGTGCATGGCCAGGCGGTAGCTGGTGGACTCTGCCGGGGTGGCCTCCAGGTTGTAGAGGTCGCCGTACTGCTCCTGATAATCGGAGAGGCGTTCACGCATGTGGTTAAGCACTTCTTTTGTGAATTCCTGTGCTTCGGGATGGGTGAGGTCGCACCCCAGCCAGGAGGCATTGAGGCAGGTTTCGTTCATGCCCACAAGGCCGATGGTGGAGAAGTGGTTGTTGAAGGTGCCCAGATACCGCTTGGTGTAGGGATACAGGCCCTCGTCCAGCAGTTTGGAGATGACATTGCGCTTGATTTTGAGCGACCGTGCGGCAATGTCCATGAGGCGATCCAGCCGCTGGTAGAACTCTTCGGGCGTGGCAGACAGGTAGGCAATGCGGGGCATGTTGATGGTGACGACGCCCACAGAGCCGGTGCTTTCGCCGGAGCCGAAGAAGCCGCCGGACTTTTTGCGCAGTTCGCGCAGGTCCAGACGCAGGCGGCAGCACATCGAGCGCACATCCGAGGGCTCCATGTCGGAGTTGATGTAGTTGGAGAAGTAGGGAGTGCCGTACTTGGCGGTCATCTCAAAGAGCAGCTTGTTGTTTTCGGTCTCCGACCAGTCGAAGTCGCGGGTGATGGAGTAGGTGGGGATGGGGTACTGGAAGCCGCGGCCGTTGG
>CAMGGT010000267.1 GCA_946055715.1 uncultured Clostridia bacterium
CGGGGAGATCCAGGTCATTGGTGCTACGACCCTCAAAGAATACCGCAAGTATATCGAAAAAGACAGCGCCCTGGAACGGCGTTTTCAACCCGTGACGGTAAACGAACCTTCCGTGGATGAAACGGCTGCCATGCTGGCCGCCGTCAAGGGGTACTATGAGGATTATCACGGCGTAAGGATCCCGGACGGGTTGCTCTATGAGGCGGCGTATCTCTCCGAGCGGTATATTTCCGACCGATTTCTCCCCGACAAGGCCATTGACCTGTTGGACGAGGCGGCCGCACGTCTGGCACTTTCCACGCCCGAGATCGGAGAAAAGGCCGAAAAAGAAAAGGAGCTGGCCCAGCTGGCCGTCACCAGAACCAAACTGGAAAGCGAGTTGGCGGAATGTACCGATGAACAGGCCTCCGATGCACGCTATAAAGAACTGGCAGACATGAAGGTGCGGGAACTGCAACTCAGCGACCGCATCACGGAACTGGAGGATTTTTGCGCGGGCGTTTCGCTTTCCGTGCAGGATCTTGCGCGGGTCATTGAGGTGTGGACGGGCATCCCCGCGTCCGACATCAGCGAAGCGGAATTTGAACAGCTCGACCACCTGGAAGAGCGCATCCGCCGGCGCATCATCGGACAGGACGAGGCGGTGCGCGCCGTCACTCTGGCCATCAAGCGCAAGAGAGCGGGGGTTTCCAGCCGTAAAAGCCCCGTGTCCATGATCTTTGCCGGCCCCACGGGTGTGGGCAAGACAGAGCTGGTCAAGGTGCTGGCATCCGAGCTTTTCAAACAGCCGGATACCCTCATCCGCCTGGATATGTCGGAATATATGGAAAAGCACTCGGTGTCTCGTATCGTGGGGGCGCCTCCCGGCTATGTCGGATATGATGAGGCAGGCCAGCTGACCGAAAAGATCCGCCGCCGGCCCTATTCCGTTGTGCTGTTCGACGAGATCGAAAAAGCGCATCCCGATGTGCTGAACATTCTGTTGCAGGTGTTGGACGACGGCCGCATTACCGATGCGGCGGGGCGGGTGGTCAACTTTGAAAATACCGTCATCATCATGACCACCAACGCCGGCTCTGACAGGACGCTGTGCGTCTCCGGCTTTTCTTCCGAAGAAGGCGCCGAGATAAAAGAAAAGACAGAAAAGGCCCTGCTTTCTTTTCTGCGGCCAGAGTTTCTCAACCGTGTGGACAGCGTCATCACCTTCCGTCATCTGTCACGCGAGGATTTCTGTGCCATTGCGGCCATTATGCTGGGGCAGATGAAGGAAGCTCTTGCCCGCAAAGGCACGGAGCTTTCCTGGAATGAGGATGTGGAGCGGCTGATCGCCGAGCAGTCTTTCTCCGACAAGTTCGGGGCGAGAAACATGCGCCGCTATATTGAAAAGAATATCGAAAACAAGGTGGCAGAGATGATCATCGCCGCCGGAAAAGCCCCCGCCCGCCTGCTGCTTGCGGCAGAGGAGGAAAGCGTCGTTCCCTATGCGCTGACATAAGGGATGCGGCCGATCTTGATTCTACTGTTATGGATATGGAAAGGAAGCGAATCTTCTCATGAGTGAATGTACACACGATTGCAGCACCTGCTCCGAGCATTGCGGTGAGCGGAAGGCAGAGAGCATGCGCGAGCCCGCCAATGCATTGAGCCATGTGGGGCATGTGATTGCGGTTGTCAGCGGTAAGGGAGGCGTGGGCAAATCACTTGTCACCTCCATGCTGGCAGTTGAAATGCAGCGTCGCGGGCATAAAACCGCTATTCTGGACGCAGACATTACCGGCCCGTCTATTCCCAAGTCATTCGGCATTGCCGGCGGGCAGGTAGAGGGCAGCGACCAGGGCATGTTTCCACCCCGCTCCAAAACGGGCGTGGAGGTCATGTCTCTGAACCTTTTGATGGACGACGAAGAAAAACCCGTTGTCTGGCGCGGCCCGGTGATCGCCGGTGCAGTCAAGCAGTTCTGGACGGATGTGGTCTGGGGCGATGTGGACTATATGTTTGTCGACATGCCTCCCGGAACCGGCGATGTGCCGCTGACGGTGTTCCAAAGCTTGCCGGTGGATGCCATCATCGTCATCACAAGTCCGCAGGAGCTGGTCTCCATGATCGTGACCAAGGCCGTCAACATGGCAGAACTGATGAACATTCCCGTCCTGGGCGTGATTGAGAACTACAGTTATTTCGTCTGCCCCAACTGCAACGAAAAACACGCCATTTATGGCGAAAGTCACCTGGATGCCTATGCCGAAAAGCACGGGCTGACCGTGCTGGACAAACTGCCTATCGACCCTAAGCTGGCCGCCCTGTGCGACAAGGGGATCATCGAACTGTTTGAGAACGAATACCTCAAAAACACGGCAGATCAAATCGAAAAGACCCTCCCGTAACCTTAAATGCCCGGAGCGCCCGCGCGGCGTTTGCGGGCATTTTCTGTTTTTGACGACAAAATGGAGATTTTGGCACATTTTTCTTTTGTGCATTGTGTCGAAATTTGCGGAAACCCTTTACAAACTTAAAAGGATATAT
>CAMGGT010000268.1 GCA_946055715.1 uncultured Clostridia bacterium
GGTGTGGGGGAAGGCCTTTTTGCAAAAAGGCCTCACCCACAAAAAACAGCGCATAGAAAAGGGACCGTTGCAAATGCGAAAACGCATTTGCAACGGTCCCTTTTCATATCTTCTCGCTTTATTTCCCGCCAACGGATGCATTGCGGCACATGGGTTTGTAGGCACAATGGTCACAGACGGATGTGTTGCCGCCGGTTTGCAGCGGCCGCGCTTCCGCGTGCCCGTCGGACATGTGTGTGGCAATGTCTGTGACCGTCTGGCGCAGTTCGCAAAACAGCGCTTCCCATTCCTCCGGCGTGCGCAGACGCGACTTGGAGGCGGCAGAAACCGAACCGTCACGGTTGAAGGAGACGGGCAAATACTTGCGGCTGCTCCCCTCCGGCTGCATGGCGCGCAAAACCGAAAGGTCGGCCAGAAACAGCCCGCTTCGCTTAAGTGACATACGCACCCTCTCTGCCTCCTCCTGCGGGGTGCAGGGGGCGTCCAGTTCCACGTTGCCGGGCAGACAGTTGAAATACAGCACCCCGGCAGGGCGCAGTCTGTCCCCTGCGGCGCCGCCCAGCCGTTCTTTTACGGTGGCATCGGCATTCAGCAGGGCGCTGAGGTAAAGCATCATCTGCATGTTCTCGCCGCGGGAGAGGGATGCCGGCACAAATTCTTTGGTGCCGGTTTTGTAGTCCACGACCCGCAGGTAAATGTCCCCATTGTCGCAAAAGGCATCCACGCGGTCAATATACCCGCGCAGTTTTGCCGTTTTGCCGTCCGGCAGGGAGAACGAAACGGCATCGGGGGTGCCGGGCTTTCCATAACCGATGGGCAACTCAAACAGCACGGGCTTGCAGTCGGCCTCGTTGCTCTCATCGCAGAGTTCCCGCAAAAGCAGGGAGGCCATGGCCGTCAGACGGTCAATAATGTGGCGCATACGTGCGTCCGGCACTTCGTGTGGCGGCAGAAGATGTGTGACATATGCCTGCGCGGCCTCAGCGGCATAGCGGTCGGCCTCCTCGGGCAAAAGGGGATCGCCGGGTCTTCGGCCGGCGAGGTAGTGTTCCAGCAAATCGTGGATGAAGTTGCCGATCTCCCGGTTGCCGAAGGCGGCAGGTTCGTTTTCATTTAAGTGAAGGACATAGCGCTGATGAAAGGAGAAGGGGCATTTGACAAAATGCTCCAGCTTCGTCTGCGAAAGCGGAATTTCCTTGGGCCACAGGGCATTTGTAACCTCTTGCGTCACCGATGCGCGGTCGCAGAGAAGCGGGCGACAGGCACGCTCCGCCTCTGCGGCGTACTCGCTGTGACCGCGGTACCAGGCAAGCAGCGTTTGGCCGTCCACGGTCGAAAGCAAGCTGCCCAGCCGCCCCATGGCCGCACGGGGAGAAGAAAAGAGGGCGGAAGGTGCAAGAGCGGAGATGTCGATCTCATGGCAGGCCGCCCCGGCCAGATGTCTGACGCGCTCCAGAGCGGCAGGCGGACGGCAGGCACGCCGTCCGCAGTCAAACCGAAAGGTCACGCATACTGCGCCCTCCGAGGGGGCGGCCAGCATCCGGTAAAAGAAGAACAGCTCTTTTTCCTGCCGGACATCCTGCCCAGCTTCAAAAATCAACCCCAACTCCCGCAGGGAGAGTGCCTCCTGCTCGGTAAAAAGGCCGCAGGAAACAGCAGGCGAAGGAAATTCATCCTCACATACGCCAAAGAGGTACAGTACCTTTTTGCCGTCAATGCGCAGGGTGGGGGCAGAACCGATGGTCACCTCATCACGCGAGGCGGGAATACGCCCCATGTCCGAAGTGTCGAAGACCAATTTGAGCTGTTCGCGGAATTCGTCTGCCGTCATCTCCTCATCTCCCACGGTGTCATAGAGGCGGTCCAGCGCACCGCAGATCAGCTCCCACAGGCGGGTATAGTCCGCGGCAGCTGCCGTCTCGCCCGCCTCGGCGAGGGCACGCGCACGCTCGTCCAGGCGTACATCCATGTGACAGGCAAGCAAAAAATCGCACAGCGCACGGCAATGGTCTTGCGCTGTTGTCGCCTGAAGGGTGGCTTTTTCGAAGGGGAGAAGTAAGGCCGCAAGTTGGGATTTTGTGGCGTTTACCTCGGCAAGAAAGGCCTCCGATTCGGGGGTTTTATCGGCTGTCATGCCTTTTGGGTTCTTTGTGAAGGGATTATCGTCGGCAAATACACGGCCGTCAAGTCCCCACTGCTCGGCATAGAGTTCAAAGGCATCCCCCGCCTCACGGGGGATGTCGCACAGCCCGCATTTCAAAAGGGTGACAATGTCTGTGCGCTGCCATCCGCCGCAGATAATGGCATACACCGCATGGATGAACTTGATGGGCTCATAGGCAGAAATGTTGGTGCGCACAGACAAAAAGCAGGGGATGTCTGCCCGTCGGAAGGCGGTGTCCAGCACGCCGGCATACCGCTTGGCATCGGCACATACCACCGAAAAGTCGGCATACCGTGCACCTGCTTCCACCCGCCTGCGCAGGTCGGCCGCCACCCAGTC